>JAWETZ010000005.1:0-93013 GCA_032480835.1 Streptococcus mitis | reverse complement strand
ACCATCTGTCGCTGCTGGAGTACCTGAATAAGTAATGACTGCTGGGGCTTTTTCTGTCGCTGGAGTCTCAGCATTGATAACATTTGCTTTAAATCCATACTGAGTATTGATAGTATTTGCTTCACCTGCAACATCAGCAAACGCTTTGTTACCACCTTGTTTTACAGTGGCACTTGCAATTTTTCCGCTATCATCTTTGAATTTGATATCGAATGAGTTTTCTTCTCCAGCGTATACATAAACTTCTTTAGTATCTTTATTAGAGTAAGGAATCTCTACTGTTGGTGCTACTGCTGTTGTTTCTTTAGTTACAAATTCTGACAATGGTTTTTTATCTTGAGAACCATCTTTATAGGTTACAACAAGATTTCCTTTGTCATCTTTTGTTACTGATTGGATCTTAGCATCTTTATCAGCTACAGCTGTACCTTTTTTGTCTGCTAAGTTAGCATCATCGTTGTTTTGAGAGTACTCAAGTTGAAGCTTCTCTTTGATTTTAGCCAAGTCAGCATCTGTTACGTTAGCTGGATCTGCTACAGTAACTTTTTCAGTTGGTGTTGCAATGTCATATTTTTGAGTTTGTCCCTTAAGCATGACACGGAATGAACCTGGGTCCGTTGCGTTTGAAGCATTTGTTGCTCCATTCTCAATATATGCACCATCTTTATCCGTCGCAGTTGCATAACGCCATCCCAAAGCCAAACCTTCTGGATTTTCTCCTTTAGTTGCTGCATCTAGTCTTTCTTTTGATAAACCATCTGTTGCTGCTGGAGTACCTGAGTAAGTAATGACTGCTGGTGCTTTTTCTGTCGCTGGAGTTTCAGCATTGATAACATTTGCTTTAAATCCATACTGAGTATTGATAGTATTTGCTTCACCTGCAACATCATCAAACGCTTTGTTACCACCTTGTTTTACAGTAGCACTTGCAATTTTTCCGCTATCATCTTTGAATTTGATATCGAATGAATTTTCTTCCCCACCGTATACATAAACTTCTTTAGTAGCTTTATTAGAGTAAGGAATCTCTACTGTTGGAGCTACTACTGGAGTTGCTGGATTTACTAGATATGCTGCTGCAATCTTATCTTTTGATCCATCAGGATAAGTGATAGTAAGATTTCCTTTTTCATCCACACTGTATTGTGAATCTGCTGGAAGACTTGGGTTAGCAGATTTCACTGCTTCGATAATCTTGTTCTTTTCAGTTTCACTAACACCGTTAGAATCTGCAATATCTACTTTCGTACCTGCAACTGGCTCATATTTCTTAGCAGTCTCAAGAACATTTACTATAAGTGCTCTGTATAGCGTTGTTGGTTTATCTCTATTCCTTGCATGGAAAACAACTTCGGTAGTTCCTGCTGGCTGGTTCATTGCAACAGTACCACTATATTTAGCATCACGTTGCTTAATCGTAGCCCCACGTGATTTATCTAAGAAGCCTCCCGTTGGAAGCACTCCGCTTATAGCTGTTGGATTTTTTTCAACTGAAAATTTCTCTAACGCTGTAGCTTGAGCTATAACATCAACATCAATTTTATCACCAGGATATACTGTAATAATATCTTTACTTACTAATAGCCTAGTGTCATTATTACCAGTTACACCACCATCTTTAATAGTTAATGGTGTTTTTGTAACCGTAATCGGTGCACTCTTAGCTGACTCTTTACCACCTGCTGGTGTTGAAGTAGCTGTAATTTCTCCTTCTGGAAGACTGTTAGTAGGGTGAATAGTTGCTACACCTTGGTCGTTAGCTACCGCTTCACCGATCACAACGCCATCTTTATTGTAAAGCTTAACAGTTGAACCTGCTGGTGCTTTAACTGTCACATCAGCTGGAGTACTTGCTTTACCTGCCAAATCGTTGACAATTTCTGGACCACTAGTTGTTGGTGTTGCTGTTGGATTGTTAGTCGCTGCACCTGCCGCTGGTTTGTTAGTTGCTGCATCTGGCGCTGGCGTGCTTGGTTTTGGTGCTTCTGGTTTTGGAGTAACTGGCTTAGCTGGTGCTACTGCTTCTTTTTCAACAATTACTTTTACAGGAACTTCTTTTGTAGATGTATCCGGGTAAGTTACAACTGCTGTTGCTCGTTTTTCACCTGGAGTTTGTGTATCTACTGCATCCTTGTACTTAACTGTTGTTCCTTTTGGAAGAGTGTCTAAGTTTCCAATTGATTTTGTCGCATCTGGTTTTTGACCAACTTTTACAGTTTGATCTTTCGCTGTTGGTGTGGAAACATCAGACTGCCACATCTTTATAGGGTTAGTTGCAATGTTGGCGAAACCTGCATTGGCACCAGCAGTGGCACTACGCATCATACCAAACACAACCTTCATATCTTTTAACTGTTCGTTAGTTGTTGTTTTAGGGACTTCAGTTCTAAAACTCCATGCATAGCCATCATAACCTGAACCACCCGTAGTCGAACGATCCACAATCAAACGTTTGTCATTCAAGGCAACATTATCCAATAACTCTTTAGTTCTCGGAGAAGAATTAGACGCCGCACTCTTGAAATATCTGTCCTCCTGACCGGCAAGTTTTTCTATAGAACGACCATAGATACCACTTTCCCAACCAGAAGCCAGAGAAAAGGTATCTTTTTTGTCTAATGGTAATCCAGCAGCTGTAGCTGGTGCTGGATTTTCAAACGTTACAGAACTACTCAATGCTGAACCATCAGGTTTTGTACGTTCAAGTTTTTTAGTTTTAGGATTTAATTTACCTTGGATTGGAGAGTTATATTTTGCACGTGTAATGCTAGTTGGCATATTAACTTCTGCAGGAATTTGGATGAAATTTCGATATACATCTCCTCCATCTGTCTTATACGTATTAGCTAGATTTTCTGCATGATCATTATAAAAGACAAGCCAATCTAATGAAGTAATCTTCCCACTAGCGTCTTTATTATATTTAACTTTATAATTTGTAACTCTAGAAACTACATTAACAGCGTCATCTGTAGACGTGTATTTATTAACATCATTAAGGATATAGGCATCACTATGACCATTTGCGGCTGCATTTGTACCTTCTGAATAGGCAACTTCCGCTCTAAAAGCATTATTCTTATCTAATGCTTTACCGTTACGTGAGTCGTTAGATCCTGTGTTTTCGATTGAGTTAGATTCTGATTTTTTCTCAGTGTTTTCTGCTTTTTTACCTACAGTTGGTTGTCCGTTAGTAGTGTCTACTGCTGGAGTTTCTTTTTTCTCTACAGGTTTGTTTTTTAATTTAGTGTTCGCTGTAGTTACAAGTTTATTGTAAGCTTTTGTGATTTCATCTTGAGTTGTTGCGTTTGCTAATGTAGCTTTTGCAGCTTCTAAGTCAGCTTTTAATACCGCAACACTCTCTTCTGTTTTGCTTTCGTATGTTCCGTTAGCTAATTTTGCTTCGATTTCTGCAATGTAGTTTTCAAGTTTAGTTTTGTCTAAAGCTTTAACTTCTTTTACAGTTTCTCCATCAAGTTTTGCTGCTACAGCTGGTGTTGTAGCAACTTCTGGCTTGATTTCTGCTACAGCAGCAGGTGCTTCATAAGTCTTGCCATCTCCGTTCTGTGTAGGGGTAACCTCCCCAGTAGTCGAGTTGTTTGCTACAGTAGTTTCTGCTGTGTTTGCATGAACCACTTGAGTAGCTAAGCTAGCTCCGACCGCAAAAACAAGAGAACAACCGAATAGGAAGTGCTTTCCTTTTTTGATCATTCTCCAGTTCTTTTGCTCTGCATTTTTACGATTAAAATACATTACATTTTCTCCTTTTGATTTCTAAAAAATAGCATGTAGTACACATACACATACACATACACATACACTCAACATTATAATTCATATAAGCGGATTTGTCAATTGTATTAATTATTATTTATTATTTTCCATTATTTTCAGAATATTTCAGTACTTGAAGCATTTATTATATTATAATATTTCAATAAAAATAAAATCCCCATTTTCTTCAGAACTATGATAAATTCCATTTTTTAGAATACTTATAAAGAATATATTAACTATACCTGAAGCTAGCTCATCCCTTTTGAGTGTCAAAAAGTAGAGAACTATGAAAGTAAAGCTTATCAGATACCAATACTCTTCGAAAATCTCTTCAAATCACGTCAGCTTCCATCTGCAACCTCAAAACTAGTGTTTTGAGCAACCTGCAGCTAGCTTCCTAGTTTACTCTTTCATTTTCATTGAGTATAAACTATGGTCAAGAAAAAGTCATTCTCTCTGATCATCTCTTTGAAGCCTTACAAGACATCTAGGGACCTGCATTTTTGCCTCTTCAAAAAAAGCCCCATACTATCTGGCATTCAGGAATTCCTGTTACAGATAGTATAGAGCTCAAACAGCAGTTACACGAGGATGACTGCCTTTCTATTCTTGCATGGCATAACCAACACCACGCACGGTTTTAATGTAGCTTTTTTGACCTTTTACATCAAGCTTGCTACGTAGATAACGGATATAGACATCCACGATATTGGTTTCGGTTGCACTTTCATACTTCCAGACACTTTCCAACAACTGCTCACGCGTCAGGACTTTCTTGCTTCCCATAAGAGTAGCCAAAAGATCATACTCACGACGCGTCAGAGCAATCATCTCTTCGCCACGATAAACTGTATGATGTTCTACATCCATACGCAGATTTCGGTAAGACGTTGGAACCTTCATCTGACTACAGTGTTGGTCGATAAAGTCCCGACCTCGGAAAATGGCTGAAATACGAGCTACCAGATTCTCAATAATAACTGGCTTATAGATGTAAGAAACGGCAAAGCGTTGGATTGCCTCAATCTGATTTTGCAAGTCTTCGCGATGGTCCAAAACCATGATCACTGAGGCTGGCTTAGTCCGACTCAGCTTGTCTGCAAAATCTTGGGCTGTCATATCCCCCAGATGAGCATTCAATAAAATCAAGTCATAGTCTGTCTGAAGAGCCATGGAGAGGGCTTTTTGCCCCTCCTCAACCTGATCAACTCGGTATTGCTCTTTTTGGAGTTCCAAACTTAAAAAATGAGCTAGATTTCGTTCTTTCTCAAGTAATAAAATCCGTTTCCCCATGGCAGACCTACTTATTTTTCGTCATACCAAGAGTAGTGGAATGTTCCTTCTTTGTCTTTACGTTGGTAAGTGTGGGCACCAAAGTAGTCACGTTGTGCTTGGATCAAGTTAGCTGGAAGGTCAGCTGAACGGTAGCTATCAAAGTAAGTAATAGCTGCTGAGAAGGTTGGTACTGGTACACCAGCTTGAACTGCAAGAGCTACGATATCACGCACTGCTTGTTGGTACTTAGCAGTAACATCCAAGAAGTACTCATCCAAAAGAAGGTTGGCAAGGTCTGCATCACGGTTGTAAGCATCTGTAATCTTTTGCAAGAAACGAGAACGGATGATACAGCCATCACGCCAGATAGATGCGATGTCCGCAAATGGCAAGTTCCAGTTGTTTTCTTTAGAAGCTACACGCAATTGAGCAAAACCTTGTGCGTATGAAATGATTTTTGAGAAGTAAAGGGCTTGACGGATTTTTTCAATCAATTCAGCCTTGTCTCCTTCAAATTTGAAGGCAGCTGGTTTTGGAAGAACCTTGCTAGCATGCACACGTTCTTCTTTGTAAGTTGAAATGTAGCGTGCAAATACTGACTCAGTGATGAGTGACAATGGCACACCAAGGTCAAGAGATGATTGGCTAGTCCATTTACCAGTTCCCTTGTTACCTGCAGCATCAAGAATGTAGTCTACGATTGGTCCATCTTGGCCTTCATCGTCTTTACGGCTCAAGATATCAGCTGTGATTTCGATCAAGTAGCTGTCCAATTCACCCTTGTTCCACTCAGTAAAGATTTCAGCCATGTCTTCTGCAGAAAGGCCTAACAAGTGTTGCATCAAGTCATAGCTTTCTGCGATCAATTGCATATCACCATATTCGATACCGTTGTGAACCATTTTCACATAGTGACCAGCTCCATCAGGACCGATGTAAGTCACACATGGTTTGCCATCTTCTGGTGCTTTAGCTGAGATTTCTTCAAGAACATCCGCAACCAATTCGTAGGCCTCTTTTTGTCCACCAGGCATGATAGAAGGACCTTCAAGGGCACCTTTTTCACCACCAGAAACCCCAGTACCGATAAAGTTGATACCTGAGTTTGCCAATTCTTCATTACGACGGATTGTATCTTTGTAGAAAGTATTTCCACCGTCAATCAAGATATCACCCTTGTCAAGGTGTGGAAGAAGGGCTTGGATAGTCGCATCTGTACCAGGTCCAGCTTGAACCATGAGCATGATACGACGAGGTTTTTCAATTGAGTTTACAAAACTTTCAACGTCATAGCTTGGTACAAAGTTCTTTTCAGGATGGCAAGCAATTACATCTTCCGTTTTTTCTTTACTACGGTTGTAGATAGCAACTGTGTAACCACGAGATTCAATATTAAGGGCAAGGTTACGACCCATTACGGCCATACCTACGACACCAAAGTTAGCTTTTGTCATTTGACACTCCTCTTGTTTAATTTGTTTTATTTTATCATTTTTACTTTTGAAAAGAAAGAATTTTGTAACGACTGCTTAGTAGTCCAAGTCATCCGCATGTCCTGAACCATTTCCAACAAAGTAACCTGTCTTACAGTTAAGGGTAAAGAGATAGGTTCCATCTGGCTTGTAGAGGTTGTAATAACCATTGCCATTAACGATATTGACACGTTCAAGGATGTATTGGTTACCAGTGATATAACCACGTGAACGTGAAGTCGCTAGAATTTGTTCCAAAACACCATCCGCGAAATCCCAGGCAGAGTTATTGCTATCATCAACAGCCGATTGATTGAATGGCACACGGCTTGAAGCTCTTTGTAGGTTAACTCCAGAACTTGATAGACCGCCATGACTATCATCACGCGCAGAAACTGAATTGTTTGATGAGGCGCTTGAAGATGGACTGGTGTTACTTGTACTACTCTCTGTAGAAGAATTTGAACTTGCTTGACTAGAGCTTGAACTGCTAGTTTGACTTGAACTTGAGCTAGAAGCACTTGTTTGCTGGCTCTTCCCAAGGCTAATCGCCTTATCTAGCACTTTGTCAATCTCAGTATTCCCTGTTTTAATATCTGTAAATTTAGCATCAGATTTAGCTTTGGCATTGGTATCCAAGACACCATCCACAATAGCTGGTTTCTCAAATTGAGCATTGACATCTTGAATGGCCTTGATTTGCGTTTCTAAGCTGTCATATTTCGATTTAGCAAGCGTATATTCGCGACTACCTTCTAGCTTATCAAGTAAAGTCTTCAGTTGAGTCAGTTTATCAAACTGGCTATTCTTCAAAGCTGTTTTATTGCTATCTGTGTAGAAGGCATCATATAAATTATTAAATTCTTCCGCTTCTGCCTGCGAGTTTGTGGTTGATTGAGAAGTCTGAATTTCCTTGGTCGAACGAGCCACTTGACTATAAACATAATAACCAGTCCCAATAATAATAATTCCTAGGGCAGCTAACAAGCCATAAAGAATCTGTTTCTTAACACTTTGCCCATCTTCACTATCCAACATTGGATACTCTGTTTCGACTGCCTCCTCAGTGTCAAATTCCTCATCAAAAGGAGTTTCTGTCACTTGTGTAGATTCTAAGTCATCAAACTGGATGAAATCATTCTCTACTATCGTAGGCTCAACAGCTGTCTCTTCCCGAATCTCTTGGATAAGATCATCCAAACTCTGCGTTTCGACTAATTCCTCCTTTTTGTATTGGCGAGTCGCAAACTTATCCGCCTCAATTTCATCTTTGTGTTGCTTGACATACTTATCTAAAATGGAGTCCTCAGGCAAGACCCCTGCTTCTACTTCTTCATTTTTACGAATAGCTTGACCAACTGTTAACTCTTTTGCTTCATCAAAATCAAATCGCGGTTCTTGTCCTTCATTTTTATGACGATCCCGTCTTTTCTTAGTCATGAGTTCACCTTCCTACTTTACTTCTTGGCGTTTGACACGCTGCCCAAAATATTGATACAGATCCACTTTCAGGGTTCCGTTATACAGTTTACGCTTCTTGTCCGCTTGGCTACCATACTTGCTTTCAAAGGCTTCATCACTAGTTAGGATAAACTTGCTCCAAGTTTTCAGCGGTGCAAATACTTGACCCATTTCAGCATAAAGCTTGGTCACCCCTGCATCATCTGATAAACGTTCCCCATAAGGCGGATTGGAAATAATCACACCATTGATTTTATCCGAACGTAAATCCTGCACGCGCATCTGCTTAAAGGTAATATCTCCTGCAACACCTGCCGCCTGAGCATTAGCCTTAGCAATCTCCACCATGCGAGCATCAATATCACAACCCATGATATCCAGTTCCAGTTCACGATCCACTTTTTGGGCCGCTTCTGTGCGCACTTCTTGGATCAAACGATCACTGACCCAGTTCCATTCCTCAAATGCAAAAGAGCGACGAAGTCCTGGTGCCATCTTTCGAGCAATCATGACAGCCTCGATACAGAAAGTCCCCGAACCACAGGTCGGATCAATCAAAGGCTTGTCTGGATACCAGTTAGAAAGTTGCAAAATGGCTGCCGCCATATTTTCCTTGATAGGAGCGCCACCCTTTTCGGTACGATAACCTCGTTTAAAGAGGCTATATCCTGTCGTATCAATCATGACAGTTGCCACATCCTTTAGAATAGAAACCTCAATCTTAAACTCTGGGCCATTCTCCATCAGAGGAACACCTTCTGGACGAGCATAGTGTTTCTGCAATTTCTTGACAACAGCTTTCTTAGAAATTGCCTGTACACTTGGTTCATTGTGAAGTTTGGACTTAACACATTTGGCTTTTGAAATCGGGAACCGAGCTCCGAGTGGTAAATAATTTTCCCAATCTAAAGCGAAAACTCCCTGAAACAGTTCCTCAAAAGTCTTAGCTGGAAAGGTTCCTACGATAATTTTGATACGATCTGCTGCCCGAAGCCAGAGGTTAGTTTCGATAATAGCTCTCACGTCTCCTTGAAAACGAACACGTCCATTTTCAACTTGACAGTCATAACCCAACTCTCGCACTTCTCTTCCCACTACAGCTTCCAGACCAGCTGCCACAGTTGCAATTAAATTAAATTCTTTTTTCATGTTACAGTCTTGCAAGACCTTTCTATTGTACACTTTAAAAAATGAGGTTGAGAAAATTTTCTCAGCCTCAACCTATATGCAATTTTCTATAAGCCATGTTTTGTTCCAGAAGTGACTAGGACCACTTCCTTCGATAATCATCTGTCTACCACTAGCAGCTCTAGCTGATAGCAGTCAGAGTACTACGTTCGTTTCCGTGCACTCCATGCCCCGACCAAAATTTGGGTTGCTAGCTTGAGGGGTTTACCGCGTTCCACTCTCTCCGTTTCCAGAAAGACTCCGTCACTGTGGCACTTTCAAGCCTACTCTGACCTATCCAAAGACTTAGCCATTTCAACTGCCGTAACGATTTCTCGTTCCTAGGCTTATGGTTTCGCCTAGCACAAACACTACAGGCATCACAGCCTGTGCTAGCATGGACTTTCCTCATGAAAAGCAACTCTCTTCACGCGATTATCCAAAAATTGCACTTTTTAAATAAGCTCTTAAAATCCTGAGTTATCTAAAATTTGTTTACCAAACACTTCTTTTTCAAGACGATTCAAACGTTTTAAAATATCAAAGTTCGTCATAGAACTTGTTGTTGCCGCTTCAAGAGGTTCTGTTTGAACTGGTGAAGGTTTTGGTTTACGAGCTAATTCTTCCTTCAAATCCGCAATTTCCTGACGAAGTGACTTGACCAAGGTAGCATAGGTTTCATAGTCCTTGATGACATCGTCCAAAAATTCATCAACTTCTACTTTACTATACCCACGGACTTCACGTCCAAACTCTTGTTCAAAAATATCTTTCGCCGAAAAAATAATACCTGCCATGCCTCTCTCCATTCTCAGTTGCTAGTATTATTATATAAAAAAAGACAAACAAAAATCAAGGTCAAAGCTTCAATTTTCGGAAAAATTTTCTGCAAGTTCATTTAGCTGATCAAATGTTAGTCTCTTTATAAAATAGTCTTCCTGCTCTTTCATCATTTGGTAAATATAAGCTAGTCTCGTTTCATTTTCCTCATCATAAAAAAGATAAGAACTATTCGTATTTTCCAGTAAAAACTGCTGGTAATCTCTTAACTGCCCCTTGTGTTCATAACGAGGATAAGCATATTTGACAAAGTCTACCTGCTTAAAGCGGCTCAGTTTCATCTGATTACCTTCATTCCAATTTTCCCCATGAGTTTCAAAAGCAAAAATGGTGGCCAAGTGGAAACCGTATTCGGTCTTCATTTCCTGAGCAACCTCTAAAACCCAATATTCAAAGCCCAAAGTTCCGGTAAATACAAGCCAAGTCACCCCATCTTCTGCCATAGCTTCTAAATCCCTACGTATCGCTTTTTTAATCAATTTAAGACGAGGATCCTTGTCCGAAAACAAACCCAAATCAAAAGCAGAATAGCCTAAAACCAAAGCTGTAGTCATTTTTAACCCTTTCTGTGTAAAATTATGGTATAATAGAGTGATGTTATTGTACCAATAAGGAGAATTATGGTCAACTATCCTCATAAAATTTCATCCCAAAAAAGACAAACATCGCTTTCTCAACCCCAAAATTTCGCAAATCGAGGAATGTCTTTTGAAAAGATGATTAATGCTACCAACGACTACTATTTGTCTCAGGGCTTGGCTGTTATACACAAGAAACCAACCCCTATTCAAATCGTACGAGTGGACTATCCACAACGAAGTCGTGCCAAGATTGTTGAAGCCTATTTCCGACAAGCTTCAACGACAGACTATTCTGGCGTTTATAAGGGATATTACATCGACTTTGAAGCCAAGGAAACAAAACAAAAACGTGCGATTCCGATGAAAAATTTCCATCCACATCAGATTCAGCATATGGAACAAGTCCTTGCTCAACAAGGAATCTGCTTTGTCCTTCTTCACTTTTCTTCTCAGCAAGAAACCTACTTATTACCGGCATATGATTTGATTCGCTTCTATCATCAAGATAAGGGGCAAAAATCAATGCCACTTGGATACATACGAGAATACGGTTACCAGATAAAACTAGGAGCATTTCCACAAATTCCCTATCTCGATGTCATCAAAGAACATTTACTAGGTGGTAAACAAGATGAATAAATACATTCTTATGCGAATATTAAAGTATACTGGAATCTTTTTCCTAACTCTCTTTATCGCATTATTTCTATTGGGCGGGGGTGTTTTCCTCTATTTTGTAAGTAAAGCTCCAGCACTATCAGATAGTAAATTAGTTGCAACAACTTCGAGCAAGATTTACGACAATAATAACGAACTCATTGCCGATCTGGGCTCTGAACGCCGAGTAAACGCTCAGGCCAACGAAATTCCTACTGATTTAGTCAAAGCCATCGTGTCTATCGAGGACCATCGCTTCTTTGACCACAGAGGGGTAGATACGATTCGGATCATGGGGGCCTTCTTACGTAACTTACAAAGTAACTCTTTACAGGGAGGATCAACCCTAACCCAGCAGTTGATTAAGTTGACCTATTTCTCAACATCAACTTCGGATCAAAATATCTCCCGAAAAGCACAAGAGGCATGGTTAGCTGTCCAATTGGAACAAAAAGCTACCAAACAAGAAATCCTTACCTACTACATCAATAAGGTCTATATGTCAAATGGTAACTATGGTATGCAGACAGCAGCCCAAAATTACTACGGAAAAGACTTAAAAGACCTCTCTCTACCTCAATTAGCTTTGCTAGCAGGTATGCCACAGGCACCCAACCAATACGATCCTTACTCTCATCCAGATGCAGCGTTGGACCGTCGTAATTTGGTTCTTTCAGAAATGAAAGGGCAAGATTACATTAGTGCTGAGCAATATGAAAAAGCTATCAACACACCTATCACTGATGGTTTACAAAGTCTTAAGTCGACTGCTACTTATCCAGCATATATGGATAACTATCTAAAAGAGGTTATTGAGCAAGTAGAGAATGAAACTGGCTATAATCTTCTTACAACTGGAATGGAAGTCTACACAAATGTGGACAAGGGAATTCAACAGCGACTTTGGGACATTTACAATACAGATGAATATGTCTCTTATCCAGATGATGACCTTCAAGTAGCCTCAACTATCGTAGATACTTCCAATGGTAAAGTCATCGCCCAACTTGGAGCTCGTCACCAAGCAAGCAATGTTTCATTCGGTACTAACCAAGCTGTGGAAACCAACCGTGACTGGGGATCAACCATGAAGCCAATCACTGATTATGCCCCAGCCTTAGAATACGGTGTATATGATTCAACTGCAACTACTGTCCACGATATTCCTTATAACTACCCTGGAACAAGTACCCCTGTCTACAACTGGGATCGAGCATATTTTGGTAACATTACTCTGCAATATGCCCTTCAACAATCTCGTAACGTACCTGCTGTTGAAACACTAAACAAGGTTGGTTTAGATAGAGCTAAAAACTTCCTAAATGGTTTAGGAATCGACTATCCTGTAATGCACTATTCAAATGCTATTTCAAGTAATACAACTGAATCTGGTAAACAGTACGGTGCAAGCAGTGAGAAAATGGCTGCGGCTTACGCTGCATTCGCTAATGGCGGTATCTACCACAAACCAATGTACATCAATAAAATCGTCTTTAGTGATGGTAGCGAAAAAGAATTCTCTGACGCTGGCACAAGAGCTATGAAAGAGTCTACTGCCTATATGATGACAGAAATGATGAAAACAGTCTTAACATCTGGAACAGGTTACAATGCCTACCTTCCTGGAATCCCTCAAGCAGGGAAAACAGGGACTTCCAACTATACAGATGAAGAAATCGAAAATCATATCAAGATGAATCAACTTGTAGCACCTGATGAAATGTTTGTAGGTTATACTCGTAAGTATTCAATGGCCGTTTGGACAGGTTATACCAACCGTCTCACTCCTATTGTAGGTGATGGCCTCACAGTTGCTGCTAGAGTCTATCGTAGCATGATGAGCTACCTTGCGCAAAATAACCATCCTGGAGATTGGACAATGCCTGAGGGACTATATAGAAACGGGCAGTTCGTATTCCTAAACGGAGCAAGAAATACATGGAGTACTCCTGATACACAACAAACACAATCAGAGGTAGAGAATCCCTCTACAACAACTGAAAGTTCAACTACCCAAGTAACACCTACTCCTGGTCAACAATCAAATAATCCTGCTCCAACAAATCCAAATCAGGGACAACCTGGCCAACAAATCCAACAGCAACCACAGGCCCCTCAAGTTCAACAACCACAACAGTAAACGAAAATCCTGAGAACTAGAAATTCTCAGGATTTTTATATAGCAGATTGAAATAAAATGTGAACAAATTGATTAGGAAATTCAAACTAATACTCTTCGAAAATCTCTTCAAACCACGTCAGCTTCACCTTGCTATATATATGTGAGTGACTTCGTCAATCTTATCTACAACCTCAAAACAGTTTTTTGAGCAGTCTGCGACTGGATTTCTAGTTTGCTCTTTGATTTTCATTGAGTATAATTTCTAACAATGTTCTAGAAACAATGGTGTAGTATTGTAGACTCAATAGGCTGTATTATTCTAGATTCAACTCCCTCTACTAGAAAGACATATAAAGGAGTCGGCTACAAACCAAACTCCCTTACCTTTATTTCACATGTTTCACAAGGTCTTCTTGCGCTTTTTTATTGGATTCTTCTTTTTCTTTCATCCATTTATCTTGGGCTTTTTGGTATTCCTCTACAGTGACTGCCTTGTCTTGAAGTTCCAAGTATTTGTATAGGAGCGGATCGCTTGTCCCCTTGTTACCAGAGAAGGCAAACGGCATCGTAAATGGTACCATCTTAGACAAGATTGGGCGACCAGTAAGTGTTGTTGTTGGGATAATCAAGGCACTATCTGTCAACCAAGCTTGTGCAGCTGCGTATTTATCATAACGTTTTGCTACGTCTGTTGTCTCATTTCCAGCTTCAGTTACTAATTTCTCATAGTCGTTTAGACCAACAGTTTTAGCTGCAGCATTATCTGTACCAGCATCAAAGCCAAGGTAGGTTTTAGTGTTTTCACCAGCTGATGGTTTGATAATATCGAGGTAAGTTGATGGATCGGCAAAGTCAGGACTCCAACCAACATTATCTGAAATATCCCAATCTTCCCCAGCTGCTGTCTCAGCAAAGTAGGTAATATTCAAGACTTCATCTTTTTGTAATTGTTGAATATCAATTACGACATTATCTGCACCCAAGGTTTCTTCAACCGATTGTTTAAAAGACTGTACGCGTTGAACTTTTGTAGTTGCTGTCTGGTCAACTGGCATATCCAAATGAATTGGGAAGGTCACGCCTTCTGCCTGTAAAGCTGACTTAGCCTTCGCAAATTCAGCCTTAGCCTTGTCTGGATTGTAAAGACCATCTTGGGCATCGGCAAGATTAACATCCTTCCATTCATCTCCATAAGTTACTAATTTTTCCTTGACCATATCGCCAAAGTTTTTACCATCTGATTGAACAAATGTTGGTGGAACAAAGAGATTACGCAAGATTTTGCTGGCACCACTAGCACCGTTCACTTGTGAAGCATAGGCTGTACGGTCAAAACCAAAGGCAATAGCCTGACGGAAATCCTTGTTTAAGAGAGCCTTTTTGGTAGAAGTCTTTTGTTCGTCGCTGGTCTTAGATGTGTGTTTATAAGATTGACGGTCAATATTTGTCCCTACTAAATAAGTCGTAGAGTCTTGTTGAGTATAAACGATATTGTCTTTCATACTCTTCTCAAGCTCTGCAAAACTTGCATTTGTTGGATAAAGTCTAGCTGCTGTAAAGCTTCCATCCTTAAAATTCTCTGCTGGTTTGCTGGTGTCTTGACCATCCCAGAATGACAATTTGATCTTGTCAACATGAACATTGTCCTTATCCCAGTAGTTCGGATTTTTCGCAAATTCAACGGAAGATTTAGCCACAATAGATTTCAACAAATAAGGACCATTGTACAAGATACTGCTTGGATCCGTAGCTTTGGCAAAATCATCCCCTTTTGAGTTCAAAAACTCTTCATTGAGTGGCGCAAGCACACCCATGGTTGTTTTAGAATTCCAAAAACTTTCCGGTTTGTTCAAGGTGTATTGGACTGTTTGGTCATCCAGCGCTTTAATTCCGACTTGGGCAAAGTCTTTAATTTCCCCTTTAGCATAGGCGTCCAAACCTTTAATTGAATCTTGTACCAAGTAAAGGGCTTGTGATTTCTTATCTGTTGCATATTTAAGACCTGTCACAAAGTCCTGTGCCTTAACAGGAGCATACTCTTCTCCCTCAGATGTGTACCACTTGGCATCCTGACGAATCTTATAAGTATAAGTCAAGCCATCCTTAGAAACCGACCAGTCTTCTGCCAATGAAGGAACAAGGTTCCCATATTTATCATTTTCAAACAAGCCATCAATGACGTTACTAGTAATATTTGAAGTAGCTGCCTTACTGGTTGTTAAATAGTTGAGATTATCTGGGTCTGTCTCGTAGGTAAATGCGAAGGTCTGCTCACCTTTAGCGCCTGAGCCCCCTGAACAAGCAGCTAAGACACCCGCTGCTAATAAAGTCACTCCCGCAAGAGCCAATACTTTTCTTGTTTTCATAGTCTTCTCCTTTGTTTTTTTATTCATTATAGACCCTTTTTCATGTTCTGTCGATAGAATTTTCTGAATTTTAGAAAATTATTTTTTAAACAACAAATTTGCAAAAATATGAATAATGTCAAAAAATCCCTCAACTACATTACATAGTCAAGGAATTTTTTATACTATTTCTAAATAATAACTGGGAGTCAGTTTTACTTGTTTAATCTAACTCATTTCTCACACACTGTAAGGCTGCTCCAATTACTTGGTGCATATCGTAATAACGATAGTGTCCTAAACGGCCACCAAAGATAACATTGCCTTGCTCATCAGCCAATTTTTTATATGATTTATATAAATGATTATTACGATCATTATTTACTGGATAATAAGGCTCATCACCTTTTTCCCATGTTTTAGAATATTCTTTAGTAATGATAGTCTTTGCTTGATTTCCAAATTCAAAATGTTTGTGTTCAATAATGCGAGTATATAGGGTATCAGCATCTGTATAGTTCACAACTGCATTTCCTTGGTAATTCTCCATATCCAAGGTCTCGCTTTCAAAACGAAGACTACGGTACTCTAGTTCTCCCAACTTATAGTCGAAAAATTCATCAATCATACCCGTAAAAACAATCTTAGGAAAATCTTTCAGGTATTGCTCTTTATTCGCAAAGAAATCAACGTTTGTTTCTACATCAATGTTTTCATGATCCAACATTTTTTCAACTATTTGAGTATATCCACCAATCGGAATACCTTGATAGGTATCGTTAAAATAGTTGTTATCATAGGTCAGGCGTACTGGCAAACGGCGAATGATGAAGGCTGGAAGTTCCGTAGTTGGCTTGCCCCACTGTTTCTCTGTATAGTCTTTGATTAATTTTTCGTAGATGTCTGTACCTACAAGAGAGATCGCCTGTTCTTCCAAATTTTCAGGAGTTTTGCCATTTAAAACAGCACGTTGCTCATCAATCTTCGCTTGTGCTTCTGCTGGCGTTACAACTCCCCAGAGTTTATTGAAAGTATTCATATTAAAAGGAAGGTTATAAATCTCTCCCTTATAGTTTGCAACAGGAGAATTTGTGTAACGGTTAAACTCTGCAAACTGGTTTACATAATCCCAAATCTCCTTATCAGAAGTATGGAAGATATGAGCACCATACTGATGAACTTGAATTCCTTCCTCTTCACGAGTATAGATATTACCCGCGATATGATTTCGTTTTTCAATGACTTTTACTTTTTTTCCTTTTAAGGCTGCTTCATGGGCAAAGACTGCACCAAAGAGACCAGCACCGACAACAAGATAATCGTACATCTTATGCTCCTTTGGAGTTTATCTGCCTCTTTTATTAGACTAGAAAATCATTCTACTACTTATCTCACTTCTTGTTTGTAAAATTCTTTCAAGGCATCTTGCCAAGTTGGAATAACAAATCCAGTAGCTTTAGCTTTAGTCAGGCTCATCGTTGAGTTTAGCGGACGTTTAGCTTTTGCTGGAAATTGACTGGAATCTACTGGCTTGATTTCCACATCTGTATCTTTCAAAATTTCAACTGCAAAATCATACCAAGTTGTGTCTTCTGTAGCATCATTTGACAAATGATAATAACCAAATTCCTTACGGTTTTCAGCTAGGTAGGTCATGAATTCAGCCAAGGTACGAGTCCAAGTCGGACGACCGTGCTGATCATTTACAACTGTTAAAGTCTTATGAGTTTTTGCAAGATTTTGCATGGTAAAAACGAAGTTTTTGCCATAATTTCCAAATACCCATGCAGTACGGATAATATAGAAATTAGACACATACTTCTCAACTAATTCTTCTCCCATACGCTTAGTACGACCATATTCTGTCTGTGGATCTGGTCGGTCATCAACTTCCCACTCTTGTCCAACTGGTTTCTTACCGTCAAAGACATAGTCAGTAGAAATATAAACTAAAGTCGCACCATGCTTTTCAGATGCTTTTGCGACATTTTCTGTCCCCGTCACATTGATGGCAAAATCCAATTCTTTCCCTTCATCCTCTGCTGCATCAACAGCGGTGTAGGCTGCACAGTGATAGACTAAAGTTGGTTTCACCTCTTCAAAAACCTTCTCAACCATTTCTGCATTGGTAATGTCCATCTCAGCCACATCTACTGCCACATATTCTTCATTACGTTCATCCAATAAATAACGAAGTTCAGTTCCTAATTGGCCTTTTGCTCCTGTAATTAAAATCATCTATAGCCCTTTCTAATATGTAACTCTTTCCAATATAGCAATAAAAAGCAGTTATTTCCTGCTTTTTATAATGTAATAATCTCCTGAGTCTTAGCATAATTGGCTTCAACAGCTTCTTTCTCTGCTTTCCACCATTCTTGATTATCTGCATACCACTTGATTGTTTCCTTGAGTCCAGCTTCAAAGTTAGTAAATTCTGGTCTCCAACCTAATTCATCACGGAGTTTACTGGCATCAATCGCATAACGAAGGTCATGTCCTGCACGGTCAGTCACATGATCATAGGCATCCGCAGCTTGTCCCATTTCCTTAAGGATAAGTTCCAAAACTTCCTTGTTGTTCTTCTCGCCATCAGCCCCAATCAAGTAGGTTTCACCGATTTGACCTTTTGTTAAGATTGTCCAAACACCTGAAGAATGGTCATTGGTATGAATCCAATCACGAACGTTCTTACCTTCACCATAAAGTTTTGGCTTAATTCCACTTAGGATATTGGTAATCTGACGTGGGATAAATTTTTCGATGTGTTGATAAGGACCATAGTTATTTGAACAGTTAGAAATCGTTGCTTTGACTCCAAAAGAACGCACCCAGGCTTTGACAATCAAGTCTGAGGCAGCCTTGGTTGATGAGTACGGAGAACTTGGGTTGTATTTTGTTTCAGCAGTAAATTTCTCACCTGGTCCTTCACCATGACCTGGCAAATCTTCGCGTAGAGGGAGATCCCCATAAACTTCATCTGTCGATACATGGTGGAAACGAATATCGTATTTACGTGCAGCTTCCAAAAGAGTATAGGTTCCGATAAAGTTAGTATGAATAAATGGCGATGGATCATTGAGTGAATTATCATTGTGACTCTCAGCAGCATAGTGAACGATAGCATCTGCTTGAGCTGCCAACTTGTCTACCAACTCTGCATCCGCAATGTCCCCAACAACTAACTCAACACGATCACCTAAAATTTCCTCAATATTAGCGCGGTTCCCAGCATAAGTCAATTTGTCTAATACTGTCACATGAACATCTGGAAAATTCTTGTAAACATAGTGGACAAAGTTGGAACCGATAAAACCAGCTCCACCTGTCACGATAATTTTTTTGTATTCAGTCATATTCTTTCCTTTTTACAAATCTTCTTTTTTCAAAGGTTTTACATCCTTAAGTAGTGGATGATTTTTATCTGCATCTGAAACCTCTGCTTCTGCAAGATTTTCCCATTCAATGCCAAGGCTTGGATCAGCATAGTTCACAAAGGCATACTTGGGTTTGAGTTCAAGAGCCCAGTAGTCATTGACCAAATAACTATAAGAAACTGTATCTGATAGGACTTGGAAACCATTGGCCACACCTCTAGGAACAAAGATTCCCTTACTTGCATCAATTACTGTTTGATAGGTATTTCCAAAGTTTTCGCCCTCGCGTAGATCAACCCAAGAACCCAGAACTTTCCCACCATCTGCTACAGAGATGTACTTATCCCAAGGTTCTGCGTGGAGGCCACGGAGAACATTTTTACGTGAGAAGGATACATTGTTTTGCAATTTTCCTTCTGCAAAGAAAGACTCTGGAAATCCAAGTGGGAGCATTTTTTCCTTTTGGAAATTTTCTTTAAACCAGCCACGATTATCACCATGAACAGGGATATCAAACTCCAACATACCTGGAATTGCATCAACCTTGCGTGCTGCAAGCGTCTTTCCGAAAAAATTATCTGTCATCTATGCTTCTCCAATCAAACGGAGCAGATACTGCCCGTATTCATTTTTCTTAAGTGGTTGGGCTAAGGCCAATACATCTTCGCGACTGATATAGCCCATACGGTAAGCAATTTCTTCTAAGTTTGCTACCTGAACATTTTGCATCCGTTGGACTGTTTCGATGTACTGTGAAGCCTCTAGTAAACTTTCATGAGTGCCAGTATCCAACCAAGCAAAGCCACGTCCCATAACCTCAACCGATAAATCTCCACGATCTAGGTAAGCCTTGTTGACATCTGTAATTTCCAATTCACCACGCGGGCTTGGTTTTATATTTTTGGCAATCTCTACTACATCATTATCGTAGAAATAGAGGCCTGTAACTGCATAATTTGAACGAGGATGTTCTGGCTTTTCTTCGATAGAAATGGCGTTCATGTCTTTGTCAAACTCAACAACACCAAAGCGTTCTGGATCCTTCACGTGATAGCCAAAGACAGTCGCTCCTGAATCCTTGTTTGCTGCCTTTTGTAACATCTTAGAAAGACCAGGACCGTGATAGATATTGTCACCTAAGATCAGAGCAACGCTATCATCACCAATAAATTCTTCACCAATAATAAAGGCTTGTGCCAAACCATCTGGACTTGGTTGCTCTGCATAAGACAATTGAATCCCAAACTCAGAGCCATCTTGAAGAAGCTCTTTGAATCGATGCAAATCCTGTGGAGTGGAAATAATCAAAATATCCTTAATCCCAGCCAACATCAATGTTGAAAGTGGGTAGTAAATCATCGGTTTATCATAAACCGGCATAAGTTGTTTTGATGCAGCGCGAGTCAAAGGATATAAACGTGTCCCCGAACCACCTGCTAGAATAATACCTTTCATAGTAGGGTACCTTTCTTTGTTGTTTTAGAGTCAATTACTATTAATTATGTACTGCTCCAAAAGGAAAATAATCATCACATTTTTTCAAATTATTATCTAAAAAAATACAGAAAAACTCTTCTTTATCTATAAAAATTCACTTATTTCATATTATATTTAGCATAAAATGAAATAAGCGAATTCTACTTTGTTTGTATACAATTAAAAATCAATTCCTAAGGATATTTCAAATAACTGTGTAAAAAACATAATTTCACCATTTCTTAGTTTTTCAATGCTAAATTACATAGTAATCAGAGATTCATTAAAAATCTCTAACTTCCTCATCGTAAAAAATGACAATGAGATACTTATTGATTTCAATTAATTAACAGAATACGAACTAGACAAGTGAGTGCGTCTCCTTAACAAACACTTCCAAGCGTTTACTTTCCTCATTCAGTCATCTTAATCTACGACTTACATCATCAGATAAGTTATACTCACCATTTAAAATAGATAAAATATGTTGTTTTTCTTCTTCAGTCTTCTCTTCAATAAGTACATCTTTAAAAATTACTGCCATTATTCTCACCTCACTGCAATTGTTAAAGTGTTGTTACTTTATTCTATCAAACATAAGGCGCAAAAACAAGCCATAATCCGATAGAATGGCAATACCCTCTGCTATCAAAGAAGTCATTTCTATCAAATTCGTTCAATTTTATTCCTGTTCTATTAAGAATTGATTATTTTATTAAAAATATACAATTCAGTTTTTCCGCCAAACTATTTTATCCACTATCCCTGTATAGCTCTGTATTATCTTAACAACTTTGGTAGAGACATTTTCCTCGACATAATCTGGAACCGGTAATCCAAAATCCTCATCTTCTGCCAAGCTAACAGCAGTTTCAACTGCTTGTAGAAGAGAATTTTCATCAATACCTGCCAAAATAAATCCTGCCTTATCTAAGGACTCAGGACGTTCTGTACTTGTACGAATACATACAGCAGGAAAAGGATAACCTTGACTAGTAAAGAAACTACTTTCTTCTGGTAAAGTTCCCGAATCAGATACTACAACAAACGCATTCATCTGTAAACAATTATAATCATGGAATCCTAGTGGCTCATGCTGAATCACACGTTTATCTAGTTCAAAACCGCTCTCTTTTAGCCTTTTCTTAGATCGAGGATGGCAAGAATACAAGATTGGCATATTATACTTTTCAGCTAATTTATTAATTGCCGTAAAGAGAGAGAGAAAATTTTTATCTGTATCAATATTTTCCTCACGGTGAGCTGAAAGTAGGATATAACCTCCTTTTTTCAATCCCAAACGTTCATGGATATCTGAAGACCCAATGGCAGATAAATTTTTATGTAACACTTCTGCCATAGGAGAACCAGTTACGTACGTGCGCTCTTTAGGTAAACCACACTCATGTAAATACTTACGAGCATGTTCAGAATATGCCAAGTTAACATCTGAAATAATATCAACAATCCGACGATTAGTCTCTTCCGGTAGACACTCATCCTTACAGCGATTGCCAGCCTCCATATGAAAAATTGGAATATGTAAACGTTTGGCAGCAATAGCTGATAAACAAGAATTTGTATCCCCTAAAATCAATAAAGCATCTGGTTTAATTTGATTCATCAATTTGTAGGAAGTATTGATAATATTCCCTACAGTAGCACCAAGATCATCTCCAACAGCATCCATGTATACATCTGGAGTGTCTAAACCTAAATCATCGAAGAAAATACCATTTAAATTATAATCATAGTTTTGTCCAGTATGTGCCAAAACAACATCAAAATACTTTCGACATTTAGTAATAACACTACTTAAACGTATAATCTCTGGACGTGTCCCCACAATAATCAATAACTTAAGTTTGCCATTATCTTTAAAACGAATATCACTATAATCTGTCTTAATTTTCATTTATTTCTCCACTTGTTCAAAAAAAGTATCTGGATGGCTAGGATCAAATGACTCATTAGCCCACATTACAGTAACTAGATTTTCTGTATCAGAAAGATTAATAATATTATGTGCATAGCCCGGTATCATATGTATGGCTTCAATCTTATCGCCCGACACTTCAAAGTTCAGAATAGGATATTCTTGTCCGTTTTCATCCAGCCCTATCCTACGCTCTTGTATTAAAGCACGACCAGAAACAACCATGAAAAATTCCCATTTAGAATGATGCCAATGTTGCCCTTTGGTAATGCCAGGTTTAGAAATATTGACAGAAAATTGACCCGCATTTTCTGTTTTTAATAATTCCGTAAAACTACCTCGTTCATCTATATTCATTTTTAGAGGAAACTTAAACTTATCTACTGGTAAATAAGATAGGTAGGTAGAATACAATTTCTTTTCAAAAGATCCTTGAGGAATTTCAGGCATAACTAAACTATCAGGCTGTTTTTTAAATGTTTCTAATAGAGAAGCAATCTCTCCTAAGGTTGCACGATGAGTCGTTGGTACATAGCAGTAGTTTCCTGATAGACTAGGTAAGATTTGTAATCCATCTAGATTACAACGATGAGGATTTCCTTCCAATGCAGTTAGACACTCTTGTATCAAATCATCAATATACAGCAACTCCAATTCTACACTTGGATCATTTACTTGAATAGGCAAATCGTGAGCTAGATTATGACAGAAAGTTGCTACAGCAGAATTATAGTTAGGACGACACCACTTCCCATAAAGATTCGGGAAACGGTAAACTAAGACAGGTGCTCCCGTTTTCTTTCCATATTCAAAGAAGAGTTCTTCCCCTGCTAGCTTAGATTGTCCATATACAGAGTTCGAAAATCGGCCTTCTAAACTAGCTTGAGTAGAACTCGAGAGTAGAACAGGACAAGTGTTTTCATACTTTTCTAAAATCTCTAATAATCTACTTGAAAAACCGTAATTTCCCTCCATAAATTCATCAGGATTCTGTGGACGATTGACACCAGCTAAATGGAATACAAAATCGGCCTTCTTACAATATTCTTCTAATAAAATCGGATCTGTATCACGATCATACTGAAAAATCTCTCCAATCTCTAAATTAGGACGAGTTCTATCTCGTCCATCTTTCAAAGCTTCCAGAGTACAGATAAGATTTTTTCCTACAAATCCTTTCGCTCCTGTAATTAAAATATTTTTAATCATGCCCCCTCCTTGTTTTATATGCTATTTTAATGGTCAACTTTCTCGACAATACATGATACATTACATATCCTTGATAATTTTAATGTATCTTAAAAGATTTTACATATCTTCATCTGCTACCATATCACGAATTGCTGTCTGTATTTCATCTAATTCTAGCAACTTTCTTTTAACTTGCTCTACATCCATCAAATCAGTATTATTACTATTGAATTCTGTCAACAAATTTCTATTCGTACTACCATCTTTGAAATACTTATCATAGTTAAGATTACGATTATCACTAGGAACTCTATAAAAATCACCCAAATCAATTGCATTTGCACACTCTTCATTAGTTAGTAGTGTTTCATACATCTTTTCTCCGTGTCTAATACCTATAATCTTAATATCTTGTTTTGAGACAAAAATTTCTGATACAGCCTTAGCCAAAACTTCAATCGTACATGCTGGTGCTTTCTGAACTAGTATATCTCCAGATTTTCCTTCTTTAAATGCAAATAAAACTAAATCTACTGCTTCTTCCAATGTCATGACAAAACGTGTCATGCTAGGTTCAGTAATTGTAAGATCATTTCCTTGCTTAATCTGCTCAATCCAAAGAGGAACTACAGATCCACGGCTACACAAAACATTCCCATAACGAGTAACACATATCTTTGTATGCTCAGGATTTACCGTCCGTGACTTAGCAACAGCAATCTTTTCCATCATAGCCTTGGATGTTCCCATAGCATTAACAGGATACGCCGCCTTATCTGTAGAAAGACAAATAACTTGCTTTACACCCGCTTCGATAGCTGCAGTAAGGACATTCTCAGTTCCCAAAATGTTAGTTTTTACTGCTTCTACAGGGAAAAATTCACAAGAAGGTACCTGTTTCAGAGCAGCAGCATGAAAAACATAATCCACACCATGCATAGCATTTTTTACCGAAGCTAAGTCACGCACATCCCCGAGGTAAAAGCGGATTTTCCCAGCCACTTCTGGTACTTTTACCTGAAACTCATGACGCATATCATCTTGTTTCTTTTCATCTCGCGAAAAGATACGAATCTCTGAGATATCTGTTTCTAAAAAACGCTTGAGAACCGCATTCCCAAATGAACCTGTCCCTCCTGTAATTAGAAGAGTTTTTCCTGTAAATTGTGACATATTATTTTCCACCTTTGGTCTTGTTTAAATCTTCTTTAATCTGTGTAGTAGAAATTTCTTCAGTACGAGGTAAATATACTACTTCTACGCCCTCATCTTTCAAAAAATCAAACTTACCTTCCCAATCATCACCAATAACAAAGATATCAGCATAATACTTCTTTACATCTTCTCGTTTTTGTTCCCATGAAATCTCAGGAATTACCAGATCTACATAACGAATAGATTCAAGCAAAATTTTACGTTGTTGATAATCAAAATATGAAATCTTATCTTTTTGAAGATTAAATTCATCAGTAGATAGAGCTACTATTAAATAATCTCCTAAATCTTTAGCACGCTTCAATAAATTGATATGACCGTAATGAAGCAAATCAAAAGTCCCGTAAGTAATCACTCTCTTCATTTTTCTTCCTTTCCATATATTCCTAAATCAATCAAATATGGTCTATGCCCAACACGTTCTTCTAAAGGTGGCAACTTCATGTACTCACCATAATGTGTAGTCAAGTATTGATGAAAATCACCAGGTAATAAAATTGTGATTTCCTCAAATTTATGTTCAATTAGGGGGTATAGTGTTGTTTTTAAAACATATTCTACATTTCTTACTGGAAAATCTAAACAAGCAAATGCCGATTGATTTGTTCCATTATATAATCTAGAAAATTGATCAATTTTTTTGAGTATTAAACTTTTAGGAATTAATTTTAAGCTATAATGAATGCATCTCCTTAGCATAGCTTTTAAACCTTGAATCAAATTCTCAGGAGCCTTAGAAACAGTAGGTAGCATCCTCATCACATATAACTTTTTATAAAACTGTACAGCTTTAAATTGTCTCTCATTTTCTATCTCATTGTCTGGAACCTCGTCAAATGGAAAAATATCTACATAAATACCACTTTGTGTTTTTAAATTTCTTTGGGCATACTCTAAGAACAAAGTCCCTTTTAACATTAGTTTACTGTAAGAATAGGGTGATCTTCTATCAGAGGAGGGTGATTGTAAATAAAACTCTTCTCCTAAATACTGTTCAGCTACTCTCAAAAAGTTATCATAATTCTCACGTGTCATACCAACATCAATATCGTCATCCCATGGTATAAATCCTCCATGACGTATTGCTCCAAGAGCACTTCCACCAATTAAAAAATACTCTATATTTTCTTTTTTACATATTCGAATAATTTCTTTTAATATTTTGAGTTCAAGCTTCTGAATCATATCTAATTCATCTGCGCTGTAATTAATCATTTAAATTTCCACTTTCTAAAGAAATATCTATACCGTATTTCTTTATATTTTTATATTATAGACCACTCTTGTAGTGTTTGCAAAGTACAGACATAAAGAATATAAAATCAGTTAAATAAATTTGGCAAAAGTGCCTCATAAAAATAAAGGACATTTTCTCTTAGATACCACCAAAAACAAGTAGCACCTAAAACTCCGAAAATAATATAAAGCCCACTCTTTAATTTTATAAATGATTGTTGCATAAATGGTTGTAAAGCTGCAATAGCTATAAAATTTAAAACAATAGTAAAAATTAAATAGCGAGTAAATGCTGTACTAAACATAATTAGTGGTAAAAAAATTGTACTAAAAAAACTATGTTGATACACCAGATTGATAAAATTAGTCACTTCCTGAGGTGCATTTGAAACTGTTTTTGCAATCTTTTTAAGGTTAATACTAATTAGTAGGTTGAAAATATAGTAACTATCATACAATATAAAACCAAGACGAGTCGATTTCGCTGTATAATACATAACACGACTTTTAGTGGCCTCGCTCCCTAGCAGTTCAAATATTTTAGTCAAGTAGCTAGAATTATTACCTACCAATAGATTTGTCACAATTAAGACCGTAGATATAAATACCAATGCCCATAGCATCTTACTAGTATTTTTTTGTCTATAAAAAATAACAAATGGTAAGAAATAAATAATAGATCCATGAAACAGAAACGCTATGAACATCAATCCTATGAATATGAATCGATGATTTTGTGAAAGATAATAATGCGCTATAAGTGCTACACTAGCTGCTAAAAAGAATCTTAGAACTTCTAAAGTATAAAAGAAATAAAAAAGAGATAGCAATAAAATTAGAAGATTATAATTACAATGCAATTTTTTAGCAACAAAATAGAAACATGCTGAGGAGAATAGAAAAATACATGCTAAAAAAACTTGAAAAGAGATGGAGTGATGTGAAAACCAATCTGCAAAAAAATTATACGCATGGTCTGAAAAATACAGACTACTTTTTCCTACAGCATACCTTGCACGATAATGAGTTAAATCTGAAAATCCTTCTCGGATATTTCCTGCATAGATAAAAAACAAAACTAACCAAGATAAAAATGCTAGAAAATTTATACGTATCCTATTGACTACGACTAATAGATTTGTTAAAAAACTTATATAAAATAAAGCTGAAATCATCTACTTTTTTTGAATCCTTTCTTTACAAAATCTAATGCTTGAAAAACAAATACATCTCGCGTCAACAAGCTCAAGCCAAAGTAAACTACTATACCAAGAACGATTTGCTTAATAGTTGTTCCATAATTTGCTGGATATCCTCTGAAGGGAACAATAATAATTATCCCCATTATCATAGAATAAATGAGATATTTAAATAATGACTTCAAAATAGGTAAAACAGGTATATCCTTTGACATTATATAGTATTGCACTATAACAGAAGAGGTAAGTGATACTATAGTTGCTAAACAAACACCTACTACTCCAAAGATTGGAGCAAGTAACAAATCTAATAGAATATTTAAAATTGCAGCTAAAGTATTAGAAAAGAATAAGACTTTTGTTTTATTAACTGCAACAAAATACTGACTACCTGAGACTCCTAGTAAAGCATTGCCAACAGCAATAGGAGCAAGCCATTTAAGAGCATCTATAGATGGCATAAAACTTTCGCCTAAAAACCACGGAACAAAAGTATCTGCAATAGCATAAAGGCCAATCGACAATGGAACAGCTAAGAACAAAGAAAATTCAGCTGCAGTTGTCAGATACTTTTTCATATTTTCTAACCGTCTATTACGAAATTCATTTGCTATTCGGGGCATCATAACAGAATTTAATACTACTATTAAAGAGAGTGGTATCTGTATAATCTTCTCTGCATTACTATAGTAAGAAACATTGCTGATTCCCGAACCTAAAGAGCCTAGAACAATTTTATCAGCAGATAACATAATTTGCATGATGATACTTGGTAAAAATAGTTTGAGACTCCCTAAAATAATCTCCGTAAAACGATTAATATTTATCTTTGGTCTACTAATAAACATCCTTAGTTGACTATAAGCTGATAAATTGGCTACTAAAACAGAGAGACCATATATGAGCACATATAGAGTTAGATCTGTTTCGCTTTTTACAAATAAGAAGGTCGCTATCGTAAATAATAACTTAGCAATAATATTTTTTAATACAACATACTGCATTTCCTCTAAGCCACGATAGAACCAAGTACAATCAAGAATAGACCCAAAAAGCCAAATAGAGAAAAGCTGAAAGTAAACTTGATAATTTGAATTTATGTTAGAAAAAATATACAAGAATAACAGTGAAAAAAATCCTAGAATAATCTGAATAGCTAAAATACTCCAAAATGTCTCTGATAGTTCCTCTTTATCATCTCTAGTATAGGCACATTCCCGATTTCCATAATGACCGATACCTAGTAAACCTAAAGTATAAATCAAAGTAACGATTGAATTGGCATAATCGTAAATTCCCAACTGGTGTGCGCCCAATACTCTAGCAACATATGGAGTAATCAATAGTGGTAATATTAAAACTACCACTTGATAAATTAAGTTATATAGATAATTTTTAGAAATTTTACTCAAAACTCTTCTCTCTCATTATTTTTTTAAAAACACTAATATATCTGATATTAAATTGCGGAATGTAGGATAATAAGCATAATACTTCAATTGGAAATGAACTATTTGCATAAGAGTACCATCTTTTAAAATCTCTCTACGTCTCTCAAGAACCATTGCCATATTTTCAAGTTGAGAAATTATTTTTATGTCTAAATGTTCTTTACGAGCCACATCAAGTAAGAAAACTGCAATTTGATAACTCGTATCCACTTCAACAACTCGCCGTTCACGATTAAGAGATTGCTTAGGAGCAGAAGCACTTGTTTCGTGGCGACGAAAATGTATTAAGCGTTTTAAGTATAGATATAGAGTTCCTCTTACCATAGCTAGATTCCATAAAATATTATCATGGCCAAATCTATCTATATCATACTTTTCTAACAGAACTATCAACTCACGCTTAACTGCAAAAGTACATCCTGGTCTCATAACAGAAATACTCTTGTTTTTTAACGAAAACGGGACTACAGCACCATTATCTAACTCAACATCCCTAATCTTGACTTTATCATTTCTACCAAAATCGAGAATCTCATAGTTACTAGCTAATAGTTCTATTGACGGCGATTTATGAAACTCTTTTACCATCAGTGAAATTTTATCTTTATTCCAAATATCATCTTGATCACAAAGAAAAACTACATCTCCTGTTGTCTTTTGAAGCGCTTTTCTAAAGTTTTTTCTCCAACCTATATTAGATGAGTTTTTTATCAATACCCAATTATCGAGATGATACTTCTGAATATACATATCAAGTAGCTCAACTGTATTATCCGTTGAACAATCATCAACAATAATAACTTCATCAGCCATTAAACTCTGAGTGCGAAGCGATTCTAGCTGCTCTAGCAAATAATCTGCTCCATTATAGGTTGTCATCGCAATAGATATCCTCATTTTTCCTCCATAAATTTCAAATGCTCTTTAACCATTGTTTCAATAGTGTAGTTTTTAATAGTAGATAAAGCATTTTGAGATAATTGAACTCGTAATGAGTCATCCTGTAATACTTTGCTTAACTTTTGAAAAATAGCTTTCCAGTCATCAACCCTATCAATAATATATCCATTATAACCATTCGAAACAAGCTCAATTGCAGCAACACATGCAGATGTAGAAATAACAGGAAGTCCCTGAGACATTGCCTCGTTTACAACAAGTCCCCAAACATCCGACTTTGTTGGTAAAACAAATATATCAGATAGCTTGTAGTATTGTTTCAGTTCAGATGTCTGTAAAAAATCAATAAAATGAAAACGGCTATCTTGTCCAATAAGATCAAGCAAGTATTGTTTGTATTCACTATCAGGACTTGCTCCTACAATCAAACATTGTACATTGTCTGATAAATTCTGAACAGACTTGATTAAAACATCCACACCTTTACCAGAGATGATTCTACCAACAAATAAAATTGTTTTTTTAGTTGGACTGAATCCCAGTTTCTTTCTTAAAAATTGTTTTTCTTCCTCATCGACAATTTGATGTCGTATGTCTTTCTCCGATAAGGAAGTAAATGAATACCGATAAATATTTTCTTTATTCACACGATAATGCGCTAAGAAATCATCACTGGACTGACTTGGGCTAAAATAATAGTAGGGTTTCGTAAGAATAAATTTTTTAAACTGGTATTTTAAAAAATTCTCGCTTTCTGGTATCTTACCGCCATCAATTTCTAATACAAACGGTATCTTAGAAAAAATACACTTTAAATAACCAAATAATTCTGTTCGATAAGAATAGTTAGTCAAAAAAATATAGTCATACTTTTCAGGAATTAAATACTGAAATATAGCTGAATTTAATTTTTTCTCATCAATATTACCTTCACTTAAAAAAATGGCTGTAAAATTTTTAAAAGTCTCACGGTAATCAAATCTAATATCTTGAGCTCCTGTTGCTTCGAAAATAACAGTTAAATCTACAAATTTCCCAAGTTGATTATAGAAATCCACACGATAAGGCGATGGAATATTAGTTACAAATAATACTTTTTTCATGATTTATCTACAATTCTTTCATAAGTTTTTGTTAACTTATTAACCATATCAGACAGGTTATAACCCTTAGCAATAATTTTATCAACTGCCCCACTATCCCGTCCTTTGGTATCCAAAATCGTTTCACACCAATATTTAACTGTTTCATCCAATGATAAAAAACGTATATTATCAGTTAAATTAATCTCACTTGGAAAATTATCAGAAACTACTAATGGTAAACCGTTGATTTGCATCTCTAGCACAGCTATACCAAAACCTTCAAAAAGAGATGGGAAAACACCTACATCAAATACATTAATCAATTTGTTTACATTAGAAGACTCACCTAAAAAACTAATCTTATCCAATATTCCTAATTGATTTGCTTGCTTTTTAATAATCTCTTCCAATTCTCCCTTACCTATGAGAACGAGATGAGCATCTTCTCTTTCATGTACAACTTCCACAAAAACTTTAAGAAGAAAATCATGATTCTTCTGATAATCAAATCGCCCCACATGACCAATAACAAATTTATTTTCTAAATTTAATTCCTTACGTAAATCTTTAGATAATTGTGGACTATAGATGAATTTTTGAACATCAATAGCATTAGGAATAACTTCAAAAGAGTGATTCCCATACAACCACTCTCCTGCTTTTTCCGAACAAGCCCATAGATGAGTAGCATATTTCGGAATTTGCTTCTTGAGTTGCTCATTCAAAAACTTCTTTAATAAACTTTTGTTTGTATAGTTTGTATTATGGCAATGTGAAATACGAATAGGAATATCACACTCTTTTGCAATAGATAAAATTGTACTATTTCCTGCATCAGCATGCGCATGAACTACATCATAATTTCCATCCAACATAATTTGTTTAATTTGGCGATAATTTTTTAGAGGATTCTTTCCTCTAGCAGGAACTCTAAAGATTTTACCTCCAAGATTTAAAATATCTTCATCGCGTACACCTTTGGACAATGTATGGACTAAAAAATCAATTTGAATGTTTTCAGAATGCATTTTTTCATAAACATTCATCATAAAGGTAGATACACCGCCTCTATCCATAGTCCCGCCGTTAACGTATAAAATCTTTATCATATCAACTCCAGTTCCACTAGTATAAATTGAGTATATTTTCTACAAAATACTCTTTTGACAAATTAAAATTAGGATTCCTTTTACATTGACTCACTTCTTTTAGGGATCCTAGTATAGAAGTAACAGTTCTATCACTACACACTATACCGTACATATGTGTACTTTCTATACTCCCCCCAGTTGGGTAGCTCACAACTGGTGTCCCACAGGCAATAGCTTCTAAATTAGTTGTCGGATAATTATCCTGTGTTGTCGGGTTGATAAATACATCTGCCAACGTGTACCAAACAGAAAGTTCTTCCACACTATCTGTTGTGGTCAGACCAATAATCTCTTTAGGAAGTTTATTCAATTGTTCTTTTGATAATCCTATCAAAACTAATTGTTGATAAGATTTTAGCTGTGTAGATAATTCTAATAGATCATCCAAGCCTTTACGCTGATCCCAGATAGAAGCCACACCAAGCAGTACCTGTTTGCCTTCTAAGCTAAATTTTTTTCTCAATTCCTGAGCCTCAAATAGCCTTGGTTTAAATATAGTAGTATCAATACCGTTATGAATAACTGTTACGGGATATTCTTTCAAAAATGAATTTCTTACCAAATTTGCCAACCACTCTGATGGTGTAATAAGTGTCAAGTTTGGAACACCTGTAAACAAATTTTTTTTACGTTTAAAATTTCTAGATGAAAAATCAATTAATGACTTTGGATAATCGTTTTTTTGACTCGAATGATGGCACTGTCCAATTTTTTCACATTCTAAAGTATCAAAGTAAGCACCATGTCCAGTAAAAGCCCAACAATCATGTAAAGTCCATAAAATTTTCTTTCCGCAAGTTTTCAAATAGGAAAATAATTCTCCTACATGAATATAGTATCCATGTAAATTATGCAGATGAATAATATCAGGATCATATTCTTTCATCCAAGTGATAAATTTTCTAGTTGCCGCTTTACTTCCAAAACCAGCATTATCAAAAATTCGAGCTTGTAAGACATGTCTATTTACATCCACTCTAGAGCCTATTTTAACTGCGTAATCTCGATACTGTGTCGGCACATGCTCACGTCCATATGCAATCTTAACTTCATGCCCCTGCTTTGTTAAAGCGGTTGCGATATCCGTACAAATTCTTCCTGTACTCCTAATACCACAAACAGTATTAATCATCAAAATTTTCATGAGGAAAATTCCTCTCTCAAATACTTTTCCAACTGTGTCATAAACTGCTCTTTAGAAAAGTGCTTTTCATAGTAAGAACGAGCTTGCTTTCCTAACTCCTTTTGTTCCTCTATAGATAACATACTGAACTCACAAATATTTTGTGCTAATTGTTCCACATCTTGTTCAGAACTAACATAGCCACAATTTGCTTCCTCTACGATGGTTTTAGTATCTCCTGAAATTGCACCTATAATTGGTTTTCCTGCTGCCATATAAGATTGTACCTTTCCAGGTATAGTACGAGAAACTATCGAGTCTCCTATTAAAGAAACTAACATAGCATCTGATTTTTTATAGAAGGTTGGCATTTCTTCCAAAGAACGTCTTCCATAAAAGGAAACATTCTTCAACTCCAATTCATGAGCTAAGGCTTTCATGCTTAGCAATTCCGTACCATCTCCAACAAAATGAAAATGAATTTTCTTGGGTAAATCGGTATTCTTTTCTATCAAACTGGCAGCTTTCAAAATAGTTTCCAAATTTTGTGCTTTACCAATATTACCAGCAAAAGTTAGGTCAACACTTTCTTTATTAACTCTCGATTCATCAGGTATAAAAAGATCTTCTGCATATTGTGGCAAATAAGTAATCTTTTGTTCTGTTATGTCAAATTGGTTCACAAAATGATTCTTAAATGATGGACTAGTAACAAATATATAATCACTAGCTCGGTAAACTTTTTTTGAGATAAATTTAAACAGTTTGAAAACCAAGCTATCTTGTTTTACTCCTCCTACAGTTAAACTATCTGGCCAAACATCCATACAATATAGAAACAAAGGCTTCTTATACTTATTTTTATAAGCCATACCAGCCCATGCCATCATAACTGGAGATGTTTGATTTACAAAAACACAATCAAATTCTGATCCATCTTTTGCTTTATACTGTCCGAGTAGAACTCCTATCGATGAACTAATAGCAAAACTAAAATAATTTAATATCCTATGTAAAGTATTTTTTCCTCTTGGAATTGTATAGGAACGAAAAACAGTAACTCCTTCTATAGTCTCTCGTCTATTTTGCCTATTCCTATAATCTGCATATATTTTACCTTCAGGATAATTAGGAATTCCTGTTAAAACAGTAACTTCATGACCTCTCTCAACAAGATCCTCACAAATATCTGATAATCTGAAAGGTTCTGGTCTATAATGTTGACTAACAAATAAAATTTTCATTTCACTATCTTAACTCTCTCGTTTACTCCCCTCTACAATTCCTTTTCGTTTCAATACATAAGGTATTGTTCTTACTATGCATTTTATGTCCATTATTAATGACCTATTCTTCACATAGTAACCATCCAATTTTGCTTTAATATCTGTAGATAGATTGTCTCTACCATTGATTTGCGCCCATCCAGTTAATCCTGGTAAAACATCATTTGCACCGTATTTTTCTCTTGCCTCTATTACATCACGTTCACTTACCACTACTGGCCGAGGACCCACAATACTCATATCACCAACAAGAATATTACATAATTGAGGTAATTCATCTAGAGATGTTTTCCTTAAGAAAGCTCCCACTCTAGTGATCCACTGCTCTGGATTTTGTAAATCTCGAGTTGCCACATATTTTGGTGATTCCACTTTCATAGTCCGAAATTTAAAAACATAAAAAGTTTTCTTGTGAATTCCAAAACGTTTTTGTTTAAATATTACCGGTCCTTCTGAATCCAACTTAATCGCAATTGCAATTAGGATAAAAACTGGACAAAATAACGTTATCGCTATTAAAGATATAGATATATCTCCTAATCGTTTTAATATACTGTACATAAATTATCTCTCACTATAAATACAAAGTTCATCTTATTTCCATTTATCAAATTAAATTTTTCAGCCTATGAAAGCACAAAAACTCAATATATATTTGAACACTCAATAATTTTCAAAAATATAATTCTTTTATCCTCTATGTCAAATAAAACTTTTCTCCATCTAAAGAAAATTTATTTGTTTCAGTAATATATGAATTATCAATAATATATTAGAAGGTTCAATTCAATTGTTCTTACAAACAGATCGAATATTTAATTTGAAGAAATATCGGTCTCTGAAATTGCAATCAGTATATAAGCTAGTAAACTAACAGGTACATTCTATAAGATTACCATAGTTATATTGTAGAACCCCCGTCCTTCTATATGGACTCCCTAACCTCATTTTATCTTTTACCATAATTACCATAACCACCGTAAGAGCCATATTTTTCACGTTGAATATCAAATTTATTGAGAACGACACCTAAAAATGGTTTTCCTGTTTGTTCTAACTGGCTTTTCGCTTTTTGTACTTCTCTTCGTTTTGCAACTCCTGCCTCTACAACTAAAATAGATGCATCGCATTTTTGTACAACAATAGCTGCATCGATTACAACTCCAATTGGCGCTGTATCAACAATAATATAGTCAAAATATTTACGTAAGGTTTCAATCATAATTCCAAAGTTGTCACTTTGAAGAAGAGCTGTTGGATTAGGAGAAGCCACTCCTGACTCGATGACAAACAAATTGTCAACATTTGTCTCACAAAGCCCATTTGACAAATCCTGAGTTCCAGCTAAATAGTCTGTCAAACCTGTAATTCTTTCTCTTGACTTAAATACTCCAGACATAACTGAATTCCGGATATCTGCATCAATCAAAAGAGTCTTATAGCCTGCACGCGCAAAAGCCCAAGCAATATTAGTAGAAGTTGTAGATTTCCCTTCACTAGGATCAACTGAGGTGACTGCAATAACTTTTAAGTTATTGCCGCTCAATTGTACATTTGTTCGTAAAGCATTATAATACTCTTCTGCTTTTTTTACAGTGTTAAGTTTCTGTTGTGATAATTCTAACTTTGCCATCTCTTCTCCCTTACTTTACTTTATCCAGATTTGGAATGACTCCAAGGAGTGAAATCTCCATAACATCTTCTATATCTTCTGGACGTTTTACACGATCATCAAATAGTTCAATCAATAGCACTACTACAATCACTAGCCCTGCTCCAAGACCTGCTCCAATCACAGTATTACGACGAATATTTGGTGATGATGGACCAATTGCTGGACGCGCCTCCTCCAGTGTTGTCACATCAGAAACACGAGTAATACTGATAATTTTTTGAGCAGCTACTTCCCTCAAAGAGTTAGCGATACGGCTTGCCTCTTCAGGAACTCGATCATTAACTGAAATAGAAACAATACGGGTATCAACTGGTACTGTCACTTTAATTTTATTAGCCAAACCTTTTGGCGTCAAATCTAGTTTCAAATCAGAAACAACTTTCTCCAAAACATCCTGCGATAGGATAATTTCACGATAGTCTTTAACCAAGTACGATCCTGCCTGCAAGTCTTGATTTGTTAAACCAGACTTCTCTCCTTGATTACGGTTAACTACATAAATCCGAGTCGTACTAGTAAACTCAGGTTTGATAACAAAAGTACTGTAGGCAAAAGCAACTGAAGAAGTTATAATTGCCACTAATAAAATGACTAACTTTCTTTTCCATAAAGTTCTGAATAGTTGAAATACATCGATTTCCAAAGTGTTTTGATCTTTCATATTTTCTCCTAAATTAATTGATCCATTATAATTTTTCTGGGATTTTCTACAAAAAGTTCCTTCGCTTTTTTCGCTCCATATTTCTTAGCAATGATATCATATGCCTGTTCCATATATGGAGGTCTACTGTCTAAATTGTGCATGTCACTTGCAACTACATGGACTAAATCACGTTCCAAAAAATACCGAGCTCTCTTTTTCATAAATTTATATCTTTCACCAAAGAGTTTAGGTTTTAAAACATGATAACTATTTATCTGAGTATAGCAACCCATATCAATCAGTTCGCGAACGCGTTTTTCATTATTCTCTAAAGCATCATAACGTTCAATATGAGCAATTACTGGTGTGATTCCCAACATCAAAATATTACTCAATCCCGTATGAATCTCACGATAGGGAGTATGCATGCTAAACTCAATCAAAGCATAACGGCTATCATTAAGGGTAGGAATTTCTTTTTTTTCTAGCTTTTCTAGAACATCCGAAGTATAGTATATCTCTGCGCCATAAGCAATGACTAAATCATCTGCTACTTCTTTTGCAATTTCACGAACCTTAATAAAATTTGTTGCAATTTTTTCTTCTGGAGTCTCAAACATCCCTTTTCGACGATGCGAAGTAGACACAATCATTCGAACTCCTTGATTATAAGCTTCTCTTAAAAGCGCCTTGCTATCCTCTATCGACTTTGGCCCATCATCTACATCAAAAACGATATGCGAATGGATGTCTATCATTTTATCTACCCTCCATCACATCCTGTATAGCTGCTTTAACTGCAGCTAAACTACTATCATCTATTTCCATCATATAGAGGTTGCTGTCTGGCATTGCATAAGAAGGAAGATCCATCCGACCTGTCCCTTTTAAATCTTGAGAATTTACTTTATAGTTTCCTCCGCTTTCCAGTTGAGTATTCACTAGATCCATCATAGTCTCAATCGGCATATTTGTCTGAAGGGAATCCTGCAATCCTTGAAGAATACTACTATAGTTTTTCAAGGCTTCTGTAGAAGTTAACTTCTGAATGATTGCTACAATGACCTTTTGTTGATTCCGACCACGGTCACGATCTCCATCGGCTAGTGAGTAGCGTTCACGTACAAAGCCTAGGGCTTGCTCAGAATCTAGATGGACATTTCCCACTGGAAAATGGAACTTCCCATGTAGAACTGAAAACTCCTGATCGTTATGAACATCTACTCCTCCCAACAAGTCAATCAATTTCAAAAATGAGGTAAAATTCAAACGAACATAATAATTAATATCTATACCATAAAGGTTCTCTAGGGTATGAATAGATGAATCAACCCCGTATATACCAGCATGAGTCAATTTATCCTTTTGATTGTTTCCACCATCAGCAATAGGAACATATGAATCTCGTGGAGTTGTTGTAAGAAGGATTCTCTTCGTATCCCTATTGACCGTCATCAGGATATTGACATCTGAGCGTGAAACTGAACTAATGGCACCGTAAGTATCAATACCACTGACATAGATATTAAAGAAGCGATCTTTAGATACCTTAGGGGTCTCAACATCCTTGGTCATTTTTTTAGTGTAAATTTTCTTAATTTTAGAAGCATAGTCTGGATACTCTGCCTCAATAATATTCTCAAATACACTATTTAAGACAATGGCTTTGGCCTCTCCAGAAATCAAACTTTTATAAGTTGACAAGTAAGAAGTACTTTTATCAACCGTCAAATCCTTATTTTGACTCGTCTTAATATCAGAGATTAGCTTTTGAATATTCTCATTATCCGTACCTGTTGGTCCCATAACACTAGATAATTGGGCAACATTATTGATATCGCTATCCTTTAAAACGACGACGCTGAGAGAATACTCTGAATAATTTGAAGTTGCATTAATATGACTTGTAAAACCTACAAATTGTTGCAGAGCAAATACAGAAACTGAACTCACTAAAACAGCTAGTGTCAAAAAGAAAATCGTGAACTTTTCTGCTTTTTTATAGATTATTAATAGTGTGGCAATCACAGCAACTATCAAGGCAAATACTGCGACCACTATATTAACGTGCCTGAAAGCAAGTATATTGTACTTAAAGATTAAGAACAACAAAAAACCGACTAACAATAAATAGATAGTCAACAAAACTATATTAACACTTCGCTTCACTTTCTGTGAACGTGATTTTTTAAAACGTCTACTCATGATTAACACCTATACATTTAATGTTACTATTATATCACTTTTGTACGATAAATTCTACATTTACCGAGTTTATAAAGATATAGATTATTTGGACCTCATAAGCACTGATACTATTCGAAAACCTCTTCAAACCACATCAGCGTCCATCTGCAACCTCAAAACAGTATTTTGAGCTGACTTCGTCAGTTCTATCTACCACCTCAAAGCTGTACTTTGAACTAACTTCTCAGTTACTCTTTGATTTTTATTGAGTATTAGTTTCAATCTATTTTAGCACAAAACAAATCATTTCTCAGTTTTCAATAGCCGAGTGATTTAAAAAGACAAGCACCAAAACTGATGTTTGTCTTTATGATTCTCTGTAAAAAGCTATTCATCATTATTTAACATGATTTTCTGCTTCTTTTTGAGCTTTTTCGATGGCTTTTTTGCTTTCTTGCTCCCATTTAGTCTTAGCTTCTTCATACTGTTTGGTTGTAACAGTATCTTTTTGCAGTTTCATGTACTTGTAGTTATTGCCGTCACCCTTGATACCGACCAGTGAATACCCTCTTGTAAATGGCGTTACTTTGGTTACAGATGCTGTACCACCACTTGACATTGCTGACATAATCAGAGAATTGTCAATCATCCAAGCCTGTGCTTCAGCATATTTTTCATAGCGTTTGGCTACATCTTTATTTTCGCTATCTGCATCTTTAAGCATCTTAGTATAGGTATCAAGACCCAAGCTAGCAATCTTAGCTTTATCTTCCTGGGCATCTAGACCAAATATTTTGAGGTAGAATCCATCCTCTGCATTAAAAGGATTGAGATAGGTTGACGGATCTTGGTAATCACCTACCCAACCATCAAAGTTCAAATCGTAGTCTCGATCAGCTGGCGTTGGTGCCAAGAAGGCTACGTTATTAAAATCATCTGTTGAAAGTTGTTGAACATCAATAACAATGTTATCAGCACCTAAAACTGACTCCAGGGTCTGCTTAACAGAGTTCATACCTGTCACAGCATTTTTACTTGTCTGATCAACTGCCACATCCAAGTGAATAGGGAAAGTCACACCTTGACTCGCCAATTCTTTTTTAGCTTCTGCAAATTTTGCTTGGGCTTTTTCTTTGTTAAAATAGGCATCCTGAGCATCTGCCAAGTTAATACCTGACCATTCTGTACCATAGTTAACCAATTTAGAAGCCACTACTTCTCCAAAGGTCTTGTCTCCGACTTGGACAAATGTAGGAGGTACTAGGGTGTTACGAAGAGTCTTGCTAGCTGCTTCTTCCCCATTAGACTGAGCAGAATAGGCTGTACGGTCCAAGGCAAAGTTCACTGCTTGACGGAAGTTCTTGTTCAAGACAGCTGTCTCAGTTGACTTCTTCTGCTCATCTGTCGTTTTAGCAGTGTGATTGTAAGCCTTACGATTAACATTGAAATTGAAATACCAAGAAGTCTTGTCCTGCAAACTATAAACGATATTATCCTTATATTTTTCCTTAGTCTTAGCAAAGTTAGAACTATTTGGATAAACCCCAGCAATTGAGTAGGCTCCACTTTCAAAGTTACGAATGGTCAATTCTTGGTCTGAGCCATCAAAATAAGCCAATTTTACGTGTTCAATCGATACTTTGTCATGATCATAGTAATGCGGATTTTTCACATACTCGATCGATGATTTTGATGTGAAGTCTTTTAACAAATAAGGTCCACTGTAGAGAATGCTATTTGGAGATAGAGTCCCAAAATCTTTCCCTTTTGAGTTTAGAAACTCTTCATTCACTGGGAAAAGAATACTATTGGTTGTTTTTGAGTTCCAGTAAGGTTCTGGGCGTGTCAAAGTATACTCAATAGTCTGGTCGTCTATGGCCTTCACCCCAACCTTAGAAAAGTCAGAATCCGCTCCTGTAATATAATCATTCAAGCCCTTGATCGAGTTTTGAATCAAGTCAATAGCCTGTGATTTATTGTCCACCGCGTACTTAATACCTGTCACAAAATCCTGTGCTTTGACTGGGGCGTACTCTTCACCGTCAGCCGTGAACCATTTGGCATCTTTTCTCAATTTGTAGGTATAAGTCAGACCGTCGCTCGAAACAGACCAGTCTTCTGCCAAAGATGGAACTAGGTTTCCGTGGTTGTCATTTTCAAGCAAACCATCAACTAAGTTAGTAATGATAGCTGTATTATCAGCGTAGTAGTCTAATAAATAGTTAAATGTAGTTGGATTTCCACTAAAGGTTGATGAGTAAGTTTTTGTATCTGAACCTGATTGTCCGCAAGCAGCTAAAAGCAAAGCAGCCGCAAAAGTCAGGCCTGCACTAAGGACACGCTTTTTTGTAGTCATCTTCTTTCTCCTTTATGTTAGTTTTTGTAACATAGATTTATTTTACCAAAATAGTGGGAATTTGTAAAGTTAATTGAATTTTGAGAATGAAAGTTTATAAACTTTAGTCATAAAAAAACAAAGGATTTCTGTCTTTCATACAGTCCTCCCTTGTTTTTATACGATTTCATTTTTAGATTTTTCTGTAAAAAATGTTTATAGTAATTCCACACAGAAAGCATCCCATGGAGCTAAGGTTTGTTTTTCAAAAACTTCTTGAGCTAGGGTGTTTTCAATCAAGACCGATTTGACCTTTCCTTCTACTGAAAAGTTTTGTTTTTCATTGGACAAGTTAGCCATAACTAGGAAACGACGGTCCCCATCTTTACGGATATAGGCGAAGACCTTGTCAGTTGTTTCCAAGAGTTCAAAGTCAGCTCGAATCAGCCAGCTATTCTCCTTACGGATTTGAACTAGCTTCTGATAGGTATAGAAAATAGAATCAGGATTTGCCAGCGCTTCTTGAACGTTGATTGCTTGATAGTTTGGATTCACTGCCAACCAAGGTTGAGCAGTTGAGAAACCAGCGTTTTTGCTCTCATCCCATTGCATAGGGGTACGGGCATTGTCACGACCAATGACACGGATACTGTCCATGATTTCTTCCATCGGAACGCCTTTTTCAAGAGCCTCACGCGCATAGTTAAGAGATTCAATATCTTCTACTTGATTCAGTGTTTCAAACGGATAGTTGGTCATCCCAATTTCCTCACCTTGATAGATATAAGGAGTCCCTCTCATGAGATGAAGCAAGATTGCAAAGGCTTTGGCAGATTTTTCTCGGTATTCTTGGTCATTTCCCCAGATTGAGACGATACGAGGGAGGTCATGATTGTTCCAGAAGAGTGAATTCCAGCCGTCCTCAACGCCTAACTCTGTCTGCCATTTGTTGAAAATCTCTTTTAACTTAGGGATATTCAGCGCTTTTTGATAGTGCCACTTAGGTTGCCCTTCCTGATACTGAAGACAGATGTGTTCAAATTGGAAAACCATAGACAATTCTTGCCCCTTTGGATCAGAGTAAAGCTTGGCAATCTCTGGAGTTGCTCCCCAAGTCTCCCCTACTGTCAAGAGATTCTTATCGCCAAAAGTGGCTTGGTTCATCTCCTTGAGATAAGGATGGAGCATAGGTCCATTATTGACTACCTTCTCATCAGGAATTTTGCCAATCATGTCAATGACATCCATACGGAAACCGCCAATGCCTTTATCAATCCAGAAGTTCATCATCTCATAAATTTTCTGGCGAAGTTTTTCATTCTCCCAGTTGAGATCAGGCTGTTTCTTACTGAAAAAGTGGAGATAGTATTGACCCGACTTTTCATCATACTCCCAAGCAGACCCACTAAAGATAGAATCAAGATCATTAGGCTCATCCCGCCAGATATAGTAGTCACGCTCAGGGCTGTCAGGATTTTCACAGGCCTCGACAAACCAAGCATGTTCATCCGAGGTATGATTGACCACCAAGTCCATGATGATACAAATATCACGTTTCTTAGCTTCAGCGATTAGTTGGTCCATATCCTCCATGGTCCCGAAAATAGCTGCAATCGCTTGATAATCAGCAATATCATAGCCATTATCATCCATAGGACTGTCATAAACTGGAGAAAGCCAAATCGCTGTGATTCCTAACTTGGCTAGATAGTCTAACTTACTGGTAATTCCTGGCAAATCGCCAATTCCATCTCCGTTGCTATCCATAAAACTCTTTGGATAGACTTGATAGACTACGGCATTGTGCCACCATTTTTCTTGCATTTTCTTACCTCATTATTTTAATAATCTACAGTCTATGATAGCGCTTTTTAAAATTTTATGCAAGCGTTTGCCTAATCTTTTTGATTCCTTTTTTAACTCCATAGTTTCCTAACTTCCAATTTTTTATTATAATAGAGGTCAGAGGTAAAAAAATGAAAAAACAAGCTTTTAGTTCTGAACAATATTTGAATCTACAGCGCGACCACATTTTGGAGCGCATTAACCAATTTGACGGCAAGCTCTACTTAGAGTTTGGTGGCAAAATGTTAGAAGATTTCCACGCTGCTCGTGTCCTTCCTGGTTATGAGCCTGACAACAAAATTAAGCTCTTGCAAGAGTTGAAAGAGCAAGTTGAGGTGGTGATTGCCATTAATGCGAGTAACATCGAACATTCTAAGGCACGTGGTGACTTGGGCATTTCTTATGACCAAGAAGTTCTTCGTTTGATTGATAAATTCAATGAATTAGGGATTTTTGTTGGCTCCGTTGTCATCACACAGTACGCTGGCCAACCTGCTGCAGATGCCTTCCGCAATCAACTTGATAAAAACGGGATTGATTCTTATCTTCATTATCCAATCAAAGGATATCCGACAGATATGGATCACATCATTTCACCTGAAGGTATGGGGAAAAACGACTACATCAAAACCAGTCGCAACTTGATTGTCGTAACCGCTCCTGGACCTGGTTCTGGAAAATTGGCAACTTGTATGTCAAATATGTACCACGACCAAATCAATGGTATCAAGTCTGGCTACGCTAAGTTTGAAACCTTCCCAGTATGGAATCTTCCCCTTCATCACCCAGTCAATTTGGCCTACGAGGCTGCCACAGCTGACCTTGATGATGTCAACATGATTGACCCCTTCCATCTCCAAACCTACGGAGAAACCACTGTCAACTACAACCGTGATATCGAGATTTTCCCAGTGCTCAAGCGCATGTTAGAACGCATTCTAGGTGAATCTCCATACGCTTCACCGACAGATATGGGGGTCAACATGGTTGGTTTCGCTATTACAGATGATGAAGCTGCTGTCGAAGCTTCTAAACAAGAAATCATCCGTCGCTACTATCAGACTGTTCTTGATTTCAAAGCCGAAAAAGTTGGCGAAGCTGCTGTCAAGAAAATTGAGTTGCTTATGAACGACCTAGGTATCACACCTGCAGACCGCAAGGTTGCTGTCGTTGCGCGTCAAAAAGCAGAAGAAACTGGCGGACCAGCCCTAGCCCTTGAATTGCCTAGCGGGGAAATTGTCACAGGTAAGAACTCAGAACTCTTTGGCCCTACAGCAGCTGCTCTTATCAACGCTATCAAGAAATCAGCTGATATTGCTAAAGAAGTGAAACTAATCGAACCTGAAGTTGTTAAGCCAATCCAAGGTCTTAAAATCGATCATCTCGGTAGCCGCAATCCACGCCTTCATTCAAATGAAATCCTGATTGCACTTGCTATCACAGCTACGGAAAACCCTGACGCTGCGCATGCCATGGAAGAACTTGGTAACCTCAAAGGAAGCGAAGCTCACTCAACCATCATCTTGACAGATGAAGACAAGAATGTCCTTCGCAAGCTAGGTATCAATGTAACCTTTGACCCTTACTACCAATACGACCGCTTGTATCGTAAGTAAAGCTTCGAACCTCTCCACTCTCGGAGAGGTTTTCTCTCTGTCTCAGGAGCCAGCTTTGTGTTATAATGAAAGAAGAAAACTGAAAGGATTTACCATGTCAAAAGAAGTTATTGTTGAAAGTTTTGAACTTGACCACACTATTGTTAAAGCACCCTATGTTCGCTTGATTGGGGAAGAAACAGGGCCAAAGGGAGACATCATCTCCAATTATGATATTCGTTTAGTGCAACCCAATGAAGACTCTATCCCTACTGCTGGCCTTCACACTATCGAGCACCTCTTGGCAAAACTCATCCGTACCCGCATTGACGGTATGATTGATTGCTCACCATTTGGTTGCCGCACAGGCTTCCACATGATTATGTGGGGGCGCCACACCAGCGCTGAAATTGCGGCTGTCATCAAGGATTCGCTCAAGGAAATCGCTGAGACTACTACTTGGGAAGACGTTCCTGGAACAACCATCGAATCTTGCGGTAACTACAAGGATCACAGCCTCTTCTCTGCTAAAGAATGGGCAAAACTCATCCTAGAACAAGGGATTTCAGATGATGCCTTTGAGCGTCATGTAATTTAAACACAAAAAAGGAACCAGTTTTTCAGCTGGCTCCTTCTTTTTTATGCTCAAAATTCTGTCTTAGGCTTTTTCACGAATGACCAAAACACCATCTTCCATGTCAGCTTCTAGGTGTTTAGCATCAAGGTTATCCAAGTGGAAGTCTGTGACTTTGTCACGGATTTGTTGTTCAACCACACGACGGAGTGGACGAACACCCATGACTTCGTCATAACCTTCTTCTGTGATATAGTCCTTAGCTGCTTGACTGACTACCAAATCAATGTCTTTCTTAGCCAAGGTTTGGTTAACTTCAGCCAACATCAAGTCCACAATCTTAGAAAGGTCTTCCTTCGTCAAGTGTGAGAACTCGATAACTGCGTTAAAGCGGTTAAGGAATTCTGGACGGAAGAATGGTTTCAAACGATCCATCAATTCTGGTTTATCCGCATCTTCTGTCAAGTTAGCTTCATAGCCAAATCCAGCATTTGAGGTCGCAATAATGACAGTATTCTTGAAGTTTACCGTATTTCCTTGGCCATCAGTTAAACGACCATCATCCAAGACTTGGAGGAGAAGAGTAATCACTTGAGGATCAGCCTTTTCAATCTCATCCAAGAGAATGATAGAGTAAGGATTGCGACGGACACGTTCTGTCAAGGTATTACTATTGTCATCATAACCCACATAACCTGCTGTTGTACCGATTAGCTTAGAAACGGCTGTGCGGTCACTGTATTCAGACATATCCAAACGGATGATCGCATCCTTGGTTCCAAACATATCTAGCGCCAATTGCTTAGCAAGCTCTGTCTTACCGACCCCAGTTGGACCTACGAAGAGGAAGCTACCGATTGGGCGATTGCCTTCATCAAAACCGGCACGGTTACGACGGATAGCGCGAGCTACCGCTTCTACTGCCTTGTCTTGTCCGATTACCTTGTGTTCCAAGCGATGAGCCATATCTTTCAAACGTTCGATGTCTGATGCTCCCATTTGAGATACTGGAATACCCGTCATTCGTTCTACAGATTCAGCCACATCGTTGACACTTGCAGTCACTTTCATATCTTCTGTGTGGTTTTCGATTTTCTTTTCCAATTCTGCAATGCGTGTTTTATAGTTTAGGGCTGCTTCAAAATCTTCTGCTTCAACTGCTTTTTCTTGCTTGTCTTTTTCTGCCTCGATTTCCCGTTCAACAGCATGTACATCTGTTACAGGATGTTGAGCTGCCAAGTGAGCTGCCGTTACATCGACAAGGTCAATAGCCTTATCGGGCAAACTACGTTGAGGAATATACTGAACAGAATAATCCACTGCTGCTTTCAAAACCTCGTCTGGCAAGATGACATTGTGGTGTTGTTGATAAAGGTCACGAATTCCTTGAAGGATTTTAAAGGTATCCTCTGCTGAAGGAGCATTGACCTTGACTTCGTTGAAACGACGAGCAAGAGCTGCATTCTTCAAGATGGTGTTACGGTATTCGTCTTGAGTTGTCGCTCCAATAACGGTCAATTCACCACGAGAGAGGGCTGGCTTGAGAATGTCCGCAAGTCCTTTAGAACCACTGTCTCCACCAGTGCTACCAGCACCGAGAATTTGATGAATTTCATCAAAGAAGAGGATAATATTCCCTGCTTCTTTCACTTCATTGACTAGGTTTTGAACGTTTTCTTCAAAACTACCGCGGTATTGAGTCCCAGCCTCGATACCTGAGATATCGATGGAAATGATTTCCTTGTTCTTAATAGCAGCTGGAACATCACCATTCACAATAGCTTGTGCCAAACCTTCGACAACTGCTGTCTTACCAACACCTGCGTCTCCAACCAAAACAGGATTGTTCTTAGTACGGCGTGAAAGGATTTCAGATGTTTCTTGAATTTCCTTGTTTCGTCCGATAACAGGATCCAACTTGCCCTCACGCGCTTCTGCTGTCAAGTTTCGACCCAGTTTAGCAAGGACACCGTCTTGTTTCATACTTGAAGCCTGTTGTGGCATTTGTCCATCAACTTCTACATTTCCTGGCAATTGACCTGTTGCACGATAGTGAGCAAATTCCTCAGATGTTACTTCACGTCCATTAATCAAGTAGCGACGGTTTTCAGAACTGTATCCTCGCATACCACCCATCAATTGGTTAAATAAATCATCCATGTTGTTAAAATTATTAAAGTTGTTGTTCATATTCTTTACCTCTTTTTGTTTACTTAGTTATGATTACTGATATTGACTATCTTTGACCTTTGTTTTAAAAATTTAGACTAGCTAAATCGCTACTCTACGTACTATTTCTGGTTTTTCTTTTTCAAGCAGGAGTAGACTATCTTTACTTCTGAAGATTTCTAGATTAAACATAGACCCCACCTCTTTCTTTTTTACTTTAAATAAGTGTTCTAGTAAGGCTTTCATTTACCTTACGTTCATAATATACTACATTAGTCAGAAAAGGTCAAGAGATTTGACTTTAATTGACCAATATTTTTTTAAAAAGCAAAAACACCCTGAAACATCAGGGTGCCATTCTTACATCAAATATAAAATTGCTAGGGTCAGGAGACTTGCTAGAAGCCCCACTCCCCAAAAGAAGAAGTCAACCTTCCACTCGCTCCAAGGATTTCCTTTACCAGAAAATCCTCCAAGCTCAAAATGGTGATGCACAGGCGTCATACGGAAAATACGCTTACCACCTGTCAGTTTGAAATAGCTGACTTGCATCATGACTGAAGTTGTTTCAAAGACATAAACAATTCCGATAATCAAGAGAGTCCATTCTTGGTGGAGAGCCATAGAGATAGCTGCCAGCATTCCACCGAGAGCCAAACTTCCCACATCTCCCATAAAGACCTTAGCAGGCTTGTGGTTAAAGACAAAGAAACCAAGCAAACCACCGATCATAGCAAGAATCACTAGAAGGATATCCATCTGACCTTGCACATAGGCAATAACTCCATAGGCAGACAAACTAATCACAACGGAAATACTAGCTAGACCGTCAATACCGTCTGTCAAGTTGACTGCGTTTGAAAAACCGACTAGCCAGAAAAGAGCGAAAAGAATATAGAAAATCCCTAGATGCACTTGGTAACCAAAGACAGAAAGCATATCGCCACCGCGCTCATAGAAAAGGTAGAAAACGACCCCACCTAAAAGCTGAAGAGCCAATTTTTGCTTAGGATTCAGACCCTCATTGATTTTACGAAAGACCTTGAGAAAGTCATCTAAAAATCCGACAAGTCCATAAAGGACCAAGATGAACAAAATCATTCCCACATTATTGGTCAATTGTTTTGAAAAAAGAGCAAGAAGGAAACTCACCACAACTGCAGCAATGAGGAAAACAAGTCCCCCCATAGTTGGCGTGCCAGCTTTTGCCTGGTGCTGTTTGACATCCTCATGCATCTGCTGACCTGTAATTTGCGCCTTTCTATAAAATTGGATAAAGGCTGGAATTCCTACCAAAGTTAGTAAAAATGTCACAATTCCAGCACTGATGGAAATAAACATATTAGTCTCCTAAAGTTAATGTAATTTTTTTAATGTCCTTGATAGCTGTATTAGCACGAACATCTTGCTTCTGCACAGTAGAACCCGAACCTTCAAATACGAGTTCTATATTTAACCACTTAGAAAAAGCTTCTGCGGTTGCTTTTGTCCAACCATACATATCTGGAACTTCCTCTGCTTTATCAGATAAGAGGAGAACTTGCTGGTTAGGTGCAAGATCTGTCCCTTCTTCTACAGATGATTCTTTAATCTTTGTTCCTGTTCCTACAACGATTGGTTGCACAATATTGCGACGTAAGGCTTCCGCCAAATCGCCAGGTGAAATGTCCTTGATGCTAGGCATGGCATAAGCGCTTTGATTGGTTACCTGCTCTAACGTTTTAGCGGTAGATTGGAGGTTAAGGGAATCTTTCATAGCCACTGCTCTTTCCAAGATAGGATTGGCAAATTCCCCCAACTGAATACCTGAATAATGCTCAGGCTGTTGAACCGTCACATAGAGGATAAAATCAGGATTTTCAGCAGGGTTCATCGATACAGCAGAAAAAATGTAATTAGTCGTACCAACCAAGTAACCTCCATTTTTCTCATCGGCAATCTGGGCTGTACCAGACTTGAGAGCTACATTTTGACCAGGAACAGTTACAGTTGGCTTGCCTGTGCTGTGGTTATGCATGGTTCCATAAACGGGATCCGTTCCTACCAAAACCATGTTGGTTCGAGTTAGACTAGCTGCATCTTTGGAAACAGGATTTCCTACAATCTCTTTTTGAGATTTCCGAACAGATTGGTCATTTGGGTCATATAAGGCACTGATAAATTTAGGTTCTAGCATGACTCCATCGTTGGCAATAGCCGTGAAGGCACGAATCATTTGCGTCTGGGTCACTGAAATCCCTTGTCCAAATGAACTCTGAGCAATATTTACGATATTGTCAGCCGGAAGTTGGCCTGCATATTCATCCGTCAAGCCAAAACGAGTTGGAACACCGAATTTAAAGCGATTTAGATAATCCAGCCAGGTAGCATCTCCCATCTTTTGCTCAAGAAGGGTCATCCCAACGTTACTTGAGAGAGCGAACCCTTGAGAAAAGGTCATCATTCTGCCACCAGTCAATCCTTCATTGACGTCCCAATCTCGAATAGTAACATCTGCTACTTTTAACTCACTACTATTGAAAACTTCTCCTCCTGGGAAAGTGTTATTGTCAATAGCAGCAGCGAGCGTCATGACCTTCATGGTTGACCCTGGCTCATAGTTACTTTGATAGAGGATATCACGCCAAACAAAGTCCTTGGTAAGTCCTTCCTTAGTATCAGCATCGAAGGTCGGCCGTTGCGTTGTTGCAAGAATTTCCCCTGTTTTAGCACTGACCAAGGTAGCCGTCATATACTTGCCTTTTACTTTTTCTTGAAAAGCATTCATCTGTGTCTCCATGAAGGATTGAAGGGTGCTAGAAATAGTCGTATAAACATCCTTGCCATCTACCGTTTGCTGGGAAACTTGTTCCGTTCCGGGGACAATATTACCCAGACGATCTTTTTCATAGGTAATAATACCGTCTTTCCCTGCAAGAATACTATTCAAGGAACTCTCCATCCCAGAAGTTCCCAGCAAACTCTTGCTTCCATCTTCATTTTCGTGGAGTTGAGCTAAACCAATAAAACTAGAAGCGAATTGTCCATTTGGATAGCTTCTATTAGGGCTAGTTGTGAAGTCAATTCCTTCAACACTAGCGTCTTTTAGATCCTTTTTAATAGCCATCATATTGGCATAGGTAATTCCATTTCCTTTTGCTCCAAAGGAAACCTGGGTCAGATTTGGTTGAGCTAATTGCTCTTTCACATAAGCCTCATCCATATCCAGATACTTATGGAAAACCTCTGCTACCTTATTAAACTGGGCATCTTCTACATAAAGAATTTTACCCGTTGCTGATTTGTATTTTTTATCAATAACAGCATAGACATTATAGGAAGTTGCGTCCTCAGCAATCGGGACTCCATTTCGGTCATAAATAGTCCCACGTTTGGCAGGGACTATACGGGTTATTTGGTGAACCTTCTTAGCCTCTTTGACTAGATCCGTTCCAAATTTACTACCACTCCCGATAATAACAGCAAAATTGACCAAAAAGACAGCGAAAAGTACGACAGCTAACAAGCTGATGTACTTCCCCACTATTTTACGGTTTTCTGCTGGAGATTTACGGTTTCTAATCGCAAATCGGGTTATTCTTTTTGTCCACTTCATATCTTACTCCGCTGATCGAATATTCTCGTTATTCAATTTTAAGTCCTTAGAATTTGCGATTTCTTTCAAGCGTTCTGCCCTCAACAATTCATTTACCTCTTGTTTGGCATCATCCAACTCTGTCTTCTTCTCCTCTATCTGCGCATTGATTTTTGTCAAATCATTTTGTACTTGTAGGAGTCGAGTCTGCATAAAGATAATACTCAGCGCCAAAACGAGAGCTGTAAACGCAATGGAAAGATAAAAAGCCTTCTCCACACGGGAGAATTTTTTTATACGATTCTGCAAGAATTGACTGGTTGTTTCTTTTTTATCTACCATTTTTTCCTCTTACTTGTGAATTTTTCTGGCCACGCGCAACTTGGCTGAGTGCGAGCGGTTATTGGCTTCTAACTCTTCCACATTTGGCAAAATTGGCTTACGGGCTACCAATTCCATCTTGGGCTTGAGATCATCTGGGATGAAGGGCAAACCTTTGGGAACTTCCACTGTTGAAGCTTCCTTAAACAACTGCTTGGTCAAGCGGTCTTCTAAGGAATGAAAGGTAATCACTGAAATTCTACCATCCAGAGCCAACATATCCATAGCCTGCTGGATGGACTCATCTGCCGCTCCCAGTTCATCATTAACTTCAATTCGAATAGCCTGAAAAATCTGCTTAGCAGGATGACCCTTCTTTTTGAGTTCCTTGGCAGGTTTAGCCGACTTGATAATCTCCGCTAATTCAGTCGTAGTCTCGATTGGCTTGACTTCACGCGCTTGTTCAATCTTACGGGCAATCTGTTTAGAAAATTTATCCTCACCATACTTGAAGAAAATACGAACCAAGTCATGATAGTCATAGTGGTTCACCACTTCATAAGCTGTCAGACTAGCATCCTGATTCATGCGCATGTCCAATGGCGCATCCTTTTTATAAGAAAAACCACGCTCACGCTGGTCCAGCTGAGGACTAGACACTCCCAAGTCATAACAAATTCCATCAATTTCCTGAACACCAGCTTCGCGCAAACGTGCCTGTAAATGACGGAAGTTATCCTTGATAAAAGTCACCATTCCCTTTTCAATGTAAGGTGCCAAGCGTTCTTGCGCATTGTCAATGGCATTCTGGTCCTGGTCAAAGACATAGAGATGGCCTTTTTCACTTAATTTACTTAATAAATATTCGCTATGGCCTGCTCCACCCAAAGTCGCATCAACGTAGATACCGTCAGGCTTTACATCGAGCATATCAATCGTTTCGTGGAGTAAGACCGTTACATGATGAAATTCTTTTGTCATATCTTATCTATTCTACCACAAATCCGACCAGCTTGCACTAATCAGACAAATAGGCCAAAAACAAGTAAGATTTCTTTAAGAAATATGTCAGATATGCTTGACACCCACTCTATAGAAGAATATAATGTAGTCAAATATATACGACACAAATCAGAAAGGAGACCAGATGAATCGTGTGAAAGAATTTCGCAAGGAATTGGGTATTTCCCAGCTCGAACTAGCCAAGGATATCGGTGTCTCGAGACAAACCATCAATATGATTGAGAACGACAAGTACAATCCAACCCTGGAACTCTGTCTCAATCTCGCCCGTAGCCTCCAAACTGACCTCAACAGTCTCTTTTGGGAGGATAATTTTTAAAAAAGGAGCCAACTTATGAAAAAAGAAACCTTCACGGAAAAACTCATCAAACGCACTTACGGTATTTCTGATCCACTTGACGAATACAAACGACGCGAGGCTGATCGTATCGGCAACCAAATCTTTATCATCCTCTTTTATCTGATGATTTTCGGAAATCTTATTCCACTCCTTCTGGCCTATAAATATCCTCAAGAAGTGGCTCTAGTCTATCCTCCTCTAATTTTAGTGATTGCCCTCATCGCTGCTGGCTATGTCACCTACCAAATGAAAAAAACAGGGATTACAGCTATTGATCCAGATATGCTGAGTGAGAAAGAAAGTAAGCAACTACACTACCCAGGTCTGAAAGCAGGTTTGTTCTTTGGTCTATGGATGTTTTTTATAACTCCTCTTCTCGGTATACTCATAGGTGAAGGTCAGGACTATTTTCATTCTCTTCTCACTATAAGAAATGGTGTATCAAGCATTCTAGGTTCTATTTTCTTCGGAGCGAGCATACAGTTCCTCATCTCCCGTCGCATTGCAAAAACTAAGAAAGATCAAGATGAGGATTAGGAGGTGCCCTATGAAAAAAGAAAAGAAACAGTTACGTTATCCTGGTCTGAAAGCAGGTTCGATTTATGGAACAATAATATTTTTTATAATTCCACTCATTGATACCCTAACAAGTGAAAATCCAAATTTTATCAGTTCTCTTCTAAATACAAAACATATTTTTAAAACTATACTGGGAGCTTTCTTTTTCGGAGTGATGATGCATATTGTCGACTCACTTCGTATTGCAAGGGCTAAAAAAGACCATGATTAGGAGGTACCTATGAAATCATTACTAACTTTACTGACCTATCATATTTTGTTCAGTTCTCTGCTCATCTTCATCATCATTTCAGGGAACTTGCCAATCGACGAGACATTCCTCGTGCTAGTCTTTATTCTAGCACTTAACAAAGTACTGACTTATCTAAAGATTGACTCCCCAAAAACGCGCACACTTAACTTAGCACTATACTTTATGATTCTATCTTTTCCACAACTGATGCTCGTCTCAGGCAATTGGAATTATTATTTACTGCTGACTATCGCTAGCCTTTCTTCTATCATTTATCTTTATTATCTCTATCAATTCGTAAAAGAAAGTCAGTAAAACCGCTCGTTTAGGAGGTTACCAGCATGAAAAAAGAAGACTTAACCACTCGCCTACTCCGAAATCTCTTTCATATTCAGGGTCCTTTTGATGAATGCAGGCAAGAGATTATCTACAAAGCTTGTGCCCGTTCCATGGTCCAAATCGTTTATTCTTCCTTCTTTCTCTTCTTGTTTTATCTATTATTTGGACGCTTCATAGATGCCGTTCGCTATGCTATGCCCTACGTTTACTCTGGACTCATTTTTTTCATTACTTTAAAAACTCAAAGAGTCGTCAAAGAACTCCATCTGGAAAAAGATGACAAGTCAGAAATCATCCTCAAAACCTACAGCAAAGCCCAAATCAAATTTCGAAGCTGGATTGTGTTTATCGGCCTTCAGATTGGCCTCTTTACCCTACTCATCTTTCATAAAGTCTTCGTTCAGCAGATGTCCCTTCCAGATTTTGTGAAGTTGCTCATGCAATTTGATAAAAGTGGTCCTTTCCTAATGTACGGCCTGATTATCGGTAGCATTTTTGGAACCCTGACCTACGGATTTCTATCACTACAGGAGGAGAAAACTCCTAAAAATACCAAACAGAAGGAGAAAAGCAATCAATGACCTCGATTTACGATTTTTCAGTCTTGAACCAAGACAATCAAGAAACCTCACTAAATGCCTATCGTGGTAAGATTCTCTTGGTTGTCAACACTGCTACTGGATGTGGTTTAACACCCCAGTACCAAGGTCTCCAAGAACTCTATGACCGTTATCAAGAACAAGGTTTTGAAATCTTAGACTTCCCTTGCAATCAGTTTATGGGGCAAGCACCAGGTAGCGCAGAGGAAATCAACAGCTTCTGTAGCCTACATTATCAGACCAGCTTCCCACGTTTTGCCAAGATTAAGGTCAACGGTAAGGAAGCAGATCCTCTCTATGTCTGGTTAAAAGACCAGAAATCTGGCCCACTGGGAAAACGAGTCGAATGGAATTTCGCTAAATTTCTCATCGATCGTGATGGGCAAGTCTTTGAACGCTTCTCTTCAAAAACAGACCCACAACAAATTGAAGAGGCGATACAAAAACTACTATAATTCACAATCTCACTATTATTAGTTCTCCTTTAGCCTAAGAATAGTGAGATTTTTTGATTGGCTTTGACTTAAATAGAAAAACACCCCATGATATGAAACATGAAGTGTTGTAAAAATGATACATTCATAGCAGACAAGGCACTACTGACTGCTATTCTTGACTCCTGAGTATGTATAGGTCCTATTTCTAGGACACGCTTTTTCCGTTACCACCCTAAAATAAAAGCTATGCTCCCGCCCATCCTTGGCATTTTCCTTGTTTAAGACAAAGTAGTTTTTCTGATTCATCGCCATGGTTCGTAGGATGTCATCAATCAAGAAAGTCAAGGGTACGTTCATGGCAGAGTATTTTTGAAAATCCTCTTCAAAACGAATATAGTCATCTGAAAAATAATCCATCTGCAGTTTGTTTTCATACAGCTCTTTTCTAGTCATAAACTCCCTCCTCCCACAGCCGAATTTCTAGGATATCTTCTAGCTCTATCGATCTATATCCCTCATTTGTCCTAATAGATAAGTTCTGATGTGATAATTCTCTTACCTTACCAATGATAGTGGCTTTCTGCTTCTTTTCCTTTACCACAAATAATCCCTTTAGCTGGCTAATATAAAGCTGAGAAAGTAAATGTAGTTTCTCAACTGGGTCCAGATCCGTAGAAAAATCAACCCGATTTTTTTCTTCACTGAGCGAACTGGTGTGTTCTGAGAGGTAAAATCCCATCCACTTCTGCATACCTGGATCTTGATAATCTCGCGCAGATTGAAAAGGTAAATAAGAACGATCAATCATTTTAATCCATCTAATCCTCCAGCAGAATGACCCCCAATCAGCTTGCTTCTGGCAAGGCTCCTAGAGGCTTCTTCCAGTGCATTGGCTTTTAAAAGGGAGGTGAAACCAAATTTTTCCCGAATAGAGTCAATAGCCGTCTGGAGCCTTTCTTCTTTTTCTAACTTGTCAACATCATCAAAGAGGGAAATCAAACCAAAGGACTCATCCACAAATCCTGAATAGTTTACTCCGACACTTCTGATCGCTCCAGAAGTGTATTTGTTATGAAATAGTTTCAAAACATAGTCCGTTAAGACAGCTGTATTATTGGTCGGTTCGACCTTCATTTGTGTGTGAATAGATTGCCGGATCTCCTGTTTAGAGAAACCGACATAGATAGAAACAAGGGTTGTTTTCTTTCCCGCCCTTCTCAATCGAATAGCCACCTGCTCCGCCATTTCTCTGAGAATAATTTCGATATCCCGTAGCTTCACGTAGTCTCTCGGCAAGATTTGAGAATTTCCCAACCCTCGGGACTTGGCTTTATAGGGCTTATGAACATTGCTCTCATCAATCCCATTAGCATGAAACCACAAACGTAGGCCAGCCTGACCGAGAACTTTCTGTAGATGGTCTGGATTGCTGGTAGCCAATTCCTTGATGGAAAAAATCCCCAGAGCATGCAAGCGTTTCTCCATCCGCCTGCCAATCCCCCAAAAATCCGTCATCTTGGGAATGGACCAGACCTTCTCTTCCACATCCTGGTAAGACCAGTTGGCCCTCATGGTCGGAGTGTGCTTGGCCTCATTATCCAGAGCCAACTTGGCCAGTAAAGGATTGGCATTTGACATGCCCACTGTAGAGTAGATCCCTGTCTGCCTCCAAATATCCCTCTGAATACGGGCAGAAAGCATATCCAGCTTGTTTTTGCGAGAGAGACTCTTATCTGGGATGAAATAGTTGAGCGAGCTAGTCAGGTCAATAAAGCCCTCATCGATAGAGTAAGGATAAATATCATCTGGACTGCCATAATTTTGAAAGATTCGCTGGATTTCCATATTGACTTCGATGTACTCATCCATCCTGGGTGGCACAATCAATGTCACTTGAGCCCAATCTTCGATGTAGCGAACATAGTCTGAGTCGGTAGGTAGCCCTTGCTTTCTAGCATTATAGTAGGAAAATTTACGGGTCTTGATATCAAAGGGCAGATCATAGGCCCGACCAACATTTGACTTGCCAAAAATCTTCTTAAACAGGGGAGAGGAGGCTAGGATAAGACCAGTTGAATTATCCGCGCGACTCATGACACAAAGCGAGGTTTTTAGCGGATGCAAGCCCCTTTTCACACACTCGACACTGGCATAAAAGGATTTCATATCGACAAAGGCAATGTCACTTTTGGGCTCTCTGGAATAATCAAAGTAGCCCATTGGCTATCCCTCCATCGGCACAAAGTTCCCAACGATAATCCCCACAATCCGAGGATCTTCCTCATAGGAGATGAAAATATCCTTGTATTTAGGATTGATAGAGACTAGACGCAATCCATTCTCCTCTCGATAGACCCGTTTGATATAGGTCTGGTTGTTGCAAACCACTGCATAAACCGCCCCGTCATAGTCAAATCCTGTCTCTCGAATCAGAGCTACTGAACCATTTTGGTATTTAGGTTCCATGGAGTCCCCAGACACCCATGACGCAAAATCATGAGCCAACTCCTCATTAAAGTAAACCATATCAAAATTCTGATCATCGTAGACCGAAGCCCCAATCCCTGCTGACATGCGTTCATAAACACGGTACTCGTAGAGGCGCTCTGGCATAGCTGTCACTTTCTGGGCTTGCTCCTCTTGAGATAGGTTGCGAGCATAGAGAACAACCTTCTCCTGGCCTTGCTTAGAGAGGCTATGGTAGAGACGGACAATCTCGATCTGAGTAAAATATCCTTTTGGTACTTTTAAAATATTCTCTAGCTGGGCTACCTTCTCCTTAGACGGTTCTTTGATTCCACGTTCCCAAGCTGAGTAAGCTTGGAAACTAATCCCAAGTTGCTCTGCAATTTCCTTCTGTGTCAGTTTTAACTCTTTCCTCCGAGCCTTCAATTTCTCTGGCTGATACATACTTCACCTCCTAGTATAGAACCTTATCTTAAATGATTTTCCTTAGAAAAGCTAATCTTTAGTTGAGTCACTTTTACAACTCAACCAACATGGTTTAGTTTTATTATATAAAAAAAGTGGACGGTTGTCTACTAGGAATATCAGAAACATCGTGAGTTTTATACTCAATGAAAATCAAAGAGCAAACTAGGAAACTAGCCGCAGGCTGTACTTGAGTACGGCAAGGCGACGTTGACGCGGTTTGAATTTGATTTTCGAAGAGTATTAATCAAACTAAAAGGACCTAGCCCTATACAATACAGAACTAAATCCTTTGAATAAATAATTGATCTAACTTTTAGAATCCCTACAGAAATTCCAGTTTTTCTCTATTTGATACCAGACATTAGTTTTTCAATACGTGGAACGTAGAAGAGTAAGATAATACTGAATACAATCGTAATTCCTCCAACAATTCCATAGTAAGCAACTTCAGTTTCGCTTGTATAAAATTTTACAATTTGAGCATTGATAGCTTGGGCAGCTGCATTACTCAAGAACCAGATAGACATCATTTGTGCTTGGAAGGATTTTGGTGCTAACTTAGTAGTGACTGATAGACCAATCGGCGAAATCAGCATTTCCCCTACAATCACAATAGCCCAACTCATAATCAACCAGAGAGGACTGACCTTAACATCTGTCCCAAAGAGCATCCCTGGTAACATCATCCACAAGAAGGATAAACCTGCAGCAAATAAACCGTAAGCAAATTTCTTAGAAGAGGACGGTTGCTTTTTACCCATTTTCCCCCACAACCACGCAAAAATCGGCACATAAATCATAATGAAAAGTGGATTAATACTTTGGAAAAAGCTAGATGGGAAATGAATCTGATTCCCAAATACATTAAAGTAAAGTCGAGTTTGATCATCCGCAAATAGAGCGAGAACAACAGACCCCTGCTCCTCAATAGACCAGAAGAGTACTCCAGCGATAAATAAAGGAATGTAGGCAAATACTCGGGATCTCTCAGTAGCAGTTATTTTCTGACTAGATAAAATTTTGAAGAAATAGTAGATTGGAATGATTACCGCAATCACTGTAAAGATATTAACAATCATATCCACGTTAAACTGGTGAGTAAAGACTAAGCCTATAATCACCAGAATAACCATGACAAGTGTAATCAGCAAGCGTTTAATCAAGGTCTGCTGGTCCTTCTGTGAAAGTGGATCAGTGGGGTAAAGACTTGATTCAGGCAGGTATTTTTTCCCATCCAAAACATACTTCACCAGACCAAAGAACATCCCAATGGCAGCTAATGAGAAACCTAGATGGAAATTGACTTCCTGACCTAGATAACCCACTAGATAAGGGGCAACGAAGGCACCTAAGTTAATACCAAAGACAAAGATACTAAAACCTGCATCCCGTCTATCATCCTCTTTCTCATAAATTCCCCCCACCATATCTGAGATATTGGGTTTTAAAAATCCAGTACCAAAGATAATCAAGGCAATAGAGAGATAAAGAGCTATTTGTCCAAAAGGTGTTGCCAAAGCAATATGCCCTAGCATAATCAGAATCCCACCGTAAAAGACAGTCTTACGGCTTCCTAAAATACGGTCACTGACAAAACCACCGATAACCGAGGACAAAAATACCAGCGAGCCATAAATCGCCATAACCGATGCAGCCGTAGTCTTATCCATCCCCAACCCACCATCTTGCACACTATAGTACATATAGTAAAGTAGGATAGCTCGCATCCCATAGTAAGAAAAGCGCTCCCACATCTCTGTAAAGAAGAGGGTAGACAAGCCCATAGGATGTCCAAAAAATGTTTTCTGTTTTTCCATATATATTCTCCTTGAACGATATAATAATTCATTTTACAGAATTTTCAAACAAATGTCAAACAAATCCTGTTTATTTTAGAAAATTTTCTGAAAAAATCATACGTCACATACTTAATTCCACCATAAAAATCCATTTCAGACTAACTTCCACTTCGGTCAGGCAAGTGGAAGTTACTTTGAAAAATCACCTTTAAAAATTTGCTCTTGTTTAGTTTAAAAATGTTTCAAACCTTGAAACATACTTATCCTTTCCTCTTCAGTAAACAAAAACATCCCTATGCAAAACTTGTAATTACTAAAATACAAGTCAATAAGCATAGAGATGTAAAACTGTTACACATTAAATAATAGAAATTGTGTACGAAATTTCTCAATTAGTTTTCGCTAGTAAATATCATTTCCAACAAACGTCCTCTCAATTCCTTATCCTGATGATGCAAGATATTCATTAACTCATGAGAATTTTTGGCATTGATGAATTGATTTAACAATCTATCTTTTAATTCATATGGAAGAGAAGCCGTCTTTAGTAGTCTGAAAACTTCGTCATTTAGGGATGTCCTTTTATGATCTTTCCATTCAAATCTAGCTGTATCATTCTTATTTGGCAATTCAATTATAGACACATTCGTTCCTTTAAAATGAATTCTATGCCTTCTATTGCTTGGAACGATACTAGAATCTCCTTGTAATGTTAACTCTAGCATTCCCATTTCCCAGTCGATTGATAATCTTGTTTTATATCTTTGACCATTTTGATCTTCAATCATTTCAAAAGAATGTTGTTTGCCTGGGAATACATACCAATCTACAACTTCAGGTAACTCAACACCCATATCTATCTCAGAACCAACCAAGGGAATGATTGCACCACTTTTTGCAAACACAGGTATAGTCGAAATGTCTCTATAAACACTCAACTTCACACCACCTGTATATTTTTTCTCTGAAAAGAAGTCATACCACTCACCTTCAGGGAACCATACATCTACTTTTGCAGATTGGAATGCCAAATCCATCTTTTCTACAATGGGAGCCACCATCAGCTCTGTTCCAAAAAAGTATTGATTTGGAACATTATAACTCTCATCATTCTCTGGGTAGAAATAATACATTGGGCTGATTAATGGGGCACCTTCCTCGTGTGTCTTTACATTCATAGTGTATAGATAGGGAATCATCTGATGTCTCAAACGAAGGTATTTCTTCATAATCTTAGATGTTGTGTCTGAAAAAAACCAAGGTTCTTTACTATTAAAGGGACTTCTAGAACTATGTAAGCGAGTAATCGGACTAAAAACACCAAACTGTAGCCATCTGGTTTGTAGCTCTTCGTCATAATCTCCCAGCATGTGCCCACCGATATCATGACTCCACCAACTATAACCGATATTTGATGCTGTCGCTGTAAAATAAGGTTGAAATCTTAAGGAATTCCAACTAATAATAGTATCCCCTGAAAAACCAACAGGATATCGGTGACTACCAGGCCCTGCATATCTTGATAAAATCAAACCACCTTCTGCATTTTTACAACTATCCTGATAATGATAATGGTTTAAAAGCCATAGTGGATCCAACATGCCTTGTGTCCCTTGTTGCCAGTCAATCCACCAAAAATCTACTCCCTGCTTTTCTAGCTCATAATGAACATCTTTAAAGTAAGCTTCCCTAAAAGAGGGATTAAAAAAATCAAAAATGGCTGGTTCCTCTAATTCTACATTTAACCCTAATCGTTTGGCAACTCTAGGATAAGCTTCTTCATAAGCCCGTATACCATCAGCAGGATGGACATTTAAGGAAAGTTTTAACTTTCTATCATGAAGTTGTTGCAATAACTGTTCTGGATTAGGTATTAAGTTTTTATTCCAACTATATCCTGTCCAGCCACTTCCAAAACGGGCTGGAATGTCAGTTATATGCCAATCCATATCTAACACACCGATAGATAATGGAATTTTCTCTGTTTCAAATCTGTCTATTAAATCCAAGTATTCATCTGACGTATAAGGCCAATATCTACTCCACCAATTGCCTAAAGCATATCTTGGCAACAAGGGTGTTGAACCAGTCAAATGGTAAAAGTCTCTGATTGCTCCTCTATAATCATGCCCATAGGCAAAGAAATAGAGGTCAATTTGATTTTCTCTCTCAATATAACCAGACTGTTCATCCCAAATAAATCCTTGAGAATCATCCAGTAAGGCAATACCATTTCGACTAATAATTCCATCTTCTAACGAGATTGCTCCATCTGCCTTATCCAGAGTCCGAGCTGTTCCTTTTAACGTTTCAATAGATTCACCAAAATACCAGCGACTACCATATACGGCAAAATTTCCTTTTAATTCTATAAATAAATTTTCGGCGTTAAATTCTCCTTTATTAAAGTGCAGATGAAAATAGTCCGTCATAATATCTAGTACGTTTGATGTCTCGATATAATCTAACGAAACTTGACCAAAATCTCTATTATAGATAAGTTGTGTCGTTCTATCCTCAAAACTTCCAGTTTGAGAGTATTCTAACCTTACTAGCTTATCTGTTAATACAGAGATTCGATAAAACTCTCCCTTAAAAATTTTCAATTTGGTTTCCTCCTTTTAGTAAATTTCTTTACCTTATCAAACATTTTATTTGTTATCGTTACATTCATCAATCCGCAAAAAGCAAATCCCCCAAATGTAAATACGTAAATAGCTGTTAAAACTCGTTCTGGACTACTAAAACTCATATACAGTACAGAAATATTAAATAAAACTAACATGATAGCTTGTATTGGATTTAAAATACAAATTAATACGCTATTTACAATACTATTTTTTAGATTATCTTTAAATAAACCAATATAGGGAAAAATAACACTCATCAAAAGTATTATAACAAATAAAAAGGGCAACACTAACAATAAACTATACTCTGAAAATAAACTTGAATAGCCCCAAAGACAATAGTTCACATATAAAAGTAATTCTATTAGGAGGATAAACAACCAAATAAAAGTTGACTGTTTAAAATTTCGTCTAAAGATCCGAAAATAATGATAAGCAATATCGGTATCTTTACCTTTTAAAATACGATACCACATTGTCGTAAGAGAAGTTAGTGATGCCCCAATTGTAACTATTGGAATACAACTAACAATAAATAGAGTATTTAAAATAATTAAATCTGTCAAAAAAGTTAAAATTCTAACCACTTTTCCATCCAATGAAAATAATTTTTGCATAATATATTCTCCATAAAATCAATCGTCTTAACTCTATATTTTAGAATGTCAGTTGCACAAAAATATTACCTAAGTTATTTAAAAAACATTTCCAAATTTCTTTAAAAATTAGAATAAAGGAAGCGAGATAATTTGATGTTATCAGTCTCGCTTCCTGTAATTAGCTAGTCCCTTGTTTATACAACCAAGAGTTCATATAAAGTATTACTCTTTGACTTCTTTTTGGTAACGATTATATGCTTCCTGTTGAATCTTCATAAATTCGTCCAATCCCATATTCTTAAGAGTTTCTTTGTATGAGTCCCATTCTTTTTCTATGCCACCTTCAACTACCCATTTAGATGCCTGTTGTTTGACATAGGATTCAATACTAACATAGATTGATGATAATTTGTTAAGCTCTTCTTGTGAATAAATCACATTAGGGTAAGCTGGCAACGCAAATTGTTTCAAATCTTGGTCCATCTTCAATTTCAATCCATCACCTTGTGTTTGATCGATTTCTACGCGACTATTGATATCATCGCTTACGTATTTAGGACCAAAATCTCGAAGTGAATTAATCCATGCCCATTCATCAGCTGATTTACCATCTTTAGGAGGTAACACTTTAAACTTATCACCATTCTTTTCAGTAGCTATTCCAAATGATCCATAGAAATTCTGAATACTTGCTTCATCTGTATATAATTTATCCAACCATTTCAATAATTTAGCAGGGTTTTTGCTCTTATTTGTAATCAAAATTTCATTTCGACCATAGTTGTAATGATCTGGATCAGAAAAGACATATTGTTTACCATCCATACCTTTTAGAGCAGGTAGGGCAATATATTCACTTGAATGTAAGCCAAACGTTGCATCTGCTGTCCAACCACTAGAAACACCTACTCTAGATACTCCCTTATCCATACGTTTTGCTACACTCATAGAGGTATCTTCTGTAAAGATTTCCGGATCAATCAAACCTTTTTTATAAGATTCGTGCATTGCTGCAATCCCTTGTTTATAACTTTCTTCTGTACGAAGGTATACTGGTTTTCCATCTTTTACAGACATTTCATATGTATTATCTGCCCCTAAACGATTATTGAACGGAAGAATATATGAGAATGTCGGATCAAAGTTTCCTGCTCCGAATGGAATTTCATCAGAAGCGTCTCCATTTCCGTTCGCATCTTTATCCTTAAATTCTTGTAGTACTTTTACTAAATCATCATAAGTTTCTGGAACCTTTAATCCTAAATTATCCAGCCACTTTTTATTAATAAATAGCTGATTAGCTACAGTAGGACGCATCGGTAATTTTTTAGGTAGACTGTAGATATGACCATCTGGTGAAGTAATCATCGCTTTAATCTTAGGTTCTTTCTCCATAGCCTTAGTTAAATTAGGCATGTTTTCCTTGATTAAATCTTCCAATGGAATAAACAAAGATTGGTTCTGAGCAATTTCTGAATCTGTAAAAGCATTTGAACCTAAAAATGCATCTGGTAAATCTCCACTAGCAACCAACACAGATTTCTTATCTGCCCAATCTGCTGCTACAAGTGTATCCCATTTAACATCAATACCTGCTTCCTTGGCAGAATCTGTTAGAAAACCTTTATGATAATCTTCTCCCCAGTCAGACCAACGAACAGTTGTGATTTTATAAGAATCTTCTCCAGACTTATCGTCCTTATTCGCATTATTAGAATTTGCACAGGCTGTTAAGCCAGCAAGTGTAACTGTTCCTAAGAACAAATATGTAAATGATTTATTTTTCATGTCTTTCTCCTATTCTTTCAACGCGCCAATCATTACGCCTTGATTAAAATATTTTTGAACAAAGGGATAGAGCAACATTATCGGAGCGGTTGAAATAACAATTGCTGCATATTTCATCATATCGGCTTTGATACGAAGATCTGATGCAACTTCTCCTGTTGCTTGCGATTGTAACATTTGATTACTAATTAGTAAACGTCGTAAAATTAATTGCAATGGCTGTAAATTTTCATTCGTTAAATAAATTAAAGCATTAAACCACGAATTCCAAATACCAACTGCAGTCCAAAGTCCAATAACTGCTATAATAGCTTTTGATAACGGAACAACTATCTTAATAAAATAACGAATTGTACCACAGCCATCAATTTGCGCAGCCTCCCACATCCCGTCTGGAATACTATTATTAAAGAAAGTTCTAGCAACAATAATATTGTAAGATGAAACTGCAAAAGGTATTACCATTACCCAAAATGTATCAATCAAGCCTACATTCTTTACTGTTAAGTAGGTAGGAATCAAGCCACCTGATACAAACATAGGGATTATGTATAGAATACTCATCCACCTTCTACCAACTAATTCTTTTCTAGATAAAGCATAACCAGCTGGAATATTGACTACTAAAGCAACTAAGGTACCAAAAACAGTATATAAAATTGTATTTAAATAGCTACGTAAAAATAAAGGTTGCTGAATAAGACGTAAATATCCATCTAATTTCCATTCTCTTGGAATAAACCATACCTTCCCATTTGCAACATCTGAAGGATTACTAAAAGATGCAATCACTACAAACCATAACGGATAAACAATTAACAGGATAAGGAAAATTGCTAAACCATAGGTAACTATATCAAATAATAATTCAGAGTTTGTTTTTCTTGATTTATGAAACCATTTCACCTTGAGCACTCCTTCCTTTAAAAAAGACCCGTTCTAGTATATCTTTTTGAGAACCAGTTAACAGATAACAAAATTATTAGATTAACTACCGTGTTAAATAACCCTATAGCTGTCGAATAACTATACTGAAAGTTCACCATACCAACTTTATAAACATAGGTCGAAATTATCTCACTTCCTGCTAAATTAAGAGGATTCTGTAGTAGTAACACTTTCTCAAAACCTACACTTAATAAACTACCTGCTCTTAATATTAATAGAATCATAGCAGTCGGCAAAAGCAATGGTAATTCTATATGCCGAATTTTTTGTAACCTAGAGGCACCATCCATAGTTGCAGCCTCATAATATGTAGGATCAATTGCAGAAAGCGCTGCTAGATAAATAATACTATCCCAACCAATATGTTGCCATACATCGCTCCAAACATAAACACCTGCAAAATGACTAGGTTTTGATAAAAGATCTGGAATAGTAATTCCAACAGACTTAAATACATTCGCTAACAAACCACTAGTAGGAGATAAAAATAAGATAATCATCCCACACATAACCATTGTAGAGATAAAATGGGGTAAGTAGGTTGTCACTTGAAATATTTTTCTAAATTTCCCAACTCTTAACTGATTACTGATTATAGCTAGTATAATAGGTAAGGGGAATCCTACTACAATACTATAAAGTGAAATTTTTAATGTATTGAACATAGTTGTCCCGAATTGGAATGATGAGAAAAATTGAGTAAAGTACTTAAATCCTACCCACTGACTAGCAAAGATACCATTGGCTGGTGAATAGTCTTTAAATGCAATAATTAGTCCCAACATGGGAATATAGGAAAATAAAATTAATAGCAATATTGAAGGAAAAAGTAATATATATAATGGAATACTATGCTTTAATTTTATTTTATGAAGTTGAGATGCTACTTTCATGTTTTTCCTCCCATCTGATTTTCTACGATTATTTTACACCATATAGAATTCCCTTAATAGAACTTTTTGGACTAGGTTTATCAATTTTTCAGTTTTTTAATTTTAAAAACTATTACTTTTCCGACATCTTGATAAAACATATCTGTTTTGTTACATGATATCGTATTTTCAAAGTGCTATAATTTTAATAGGAGAATAGTATATGAAATTAAATCACGACTTATCAAAAAAACATTCCATTCATTTTTTCTTTAAACTCCTACTTGTACTACTATTGATAAATATTTTAATCAATATTGCTATGAGTAACATAACCAGAAATTTTATTAAAAACCAAAATATAGTACACTTACGTAGTTCAATTGAAATTTATGCTGACTCTGTTAATGAGAAATTGCATTCTGTAGAACGCTTTATGTACTCAACAATAACGCATAATGAATCTTTAGAGAACTTAAATCATGTACAAACGTTTCTTGAGTATCAAGAAAATCTTAAAAAAGTTCAAACTAGCTTTGCAGAGTTTGAATATCAAAATGAAACTCATATGACATTCTTATTAGAAACCGATAGTACTGATTATTTTATAAATGTCTCCAATCTTTATATTCCATATGAAGATTATCTACTGTTAAAATCAAATCTAAAATCATTGCGTAGTGATATAAGTGACCGTAAATGGAAAAATGTAACTACTAAAAACAGCGAATACTTAGTTAAATCTGTTCATTACGAAGGAAAAATAATTTATGCCGTCATATCTTCAGAAGATATCCTAAAACCTCTAAGAAAACTCAATATTGGAAATAATGGTAAACTTTCCCTAAAAGAGCCTAACAATATACCCTCCGAAAACTACCTAATTCATGCTCAAAATGAAAAAACGCATTTACCTTTCGATATTTATGTTTTAGTCGATTATGCCGAAGTCTTTAGAAATATCACACTCTTAGAAGTATTTTTGTCAGCCGTTCCTATTATTATTACCATTTTATCAATCATCATTATCCTGTATATTCGTCAATGGATGATTAAACCTATAACAAGACTTACTGAACGGCTCTCTCAATTTGGGGACTCCATCCCCCCTTCTGAATTTTTTATATCTGAAGGTATACTAGAAATTGATAAGGCAAATGATAAACTTAATAAAGTAATATTTGACATGCAAGAATTAAAAATACGGGAATACCATTCACAACTAGAACTTAAGAAGATAGAACTTAATTATCTTAAAAATCAAATTCGTCCGCATTTCTACTTAAATATGTTATCAATGATTCATAGTATGCTTCAAACAAAAAACTACAAGGAAATTGAAGAATTAACTATCCTAACTTCAAATTATCTCCGTCATTTATTTATGGCTAATCAAGATTTTTCAGAACTTAAAGATGAAGTTCAGCATATTAAAGATTATTTAGAAATACAACGAATTCGATATGGAAATAGCATCTACTTTTCACTAGACTACAATTCTGATTTACAAAATACTCTTGTCCCATCGTTACTGTTACAAACGTTTATTGAAAACACAATAAAACACGGTTTTTCATTTCAGGATTTATTTACAATTTTACTATCAATAAAAAAAGTAAAAACTGAGAACTCAGATTACATTCATATTTGTATCGAGGATAATGGTCCAGGTTTCTCTGAAGAAATTTTATCAAAACTAAATCAGAAACAGTCTCTAATAACAGAAGATGGACATCATATTGGGATCACAAACACCATCGAACGTTTAAATCTTCTCTATCCTAATGACTATAGTATTGCATTTGAAAATAATGAAGAAGGTGGGGCTAAAATTCTTTTACTTATTCCATACAAGATTATAGACGGAGGTTATAATGAACATCTTATTAGTTGATGACGATCGTTTTATCATTGAAGCTTTACGAGAGAAAATAAATTGGGCTAAACTACACATTGACACTGTTTATGTTGCCTATAGCCTCACTCAAGCTCAAAATATTATTAGAGAGAATCCTATTGATCTCATGATAAGCGATATAGAAATGCCTCAAGGTAGTGGCCTCGAACTCTTATCGTGGATTAGAAATGAAAAATATGATATAAAAACAATTTTTTTAACCAATTACGCCGACTTCAACTATGCTCAAAAAGCAATTGAATTGCAAAGCTTCGAATACTATCTAAAACCCATTAACTTTGAAAAATTAGAATTTATTATTCAAAAAGCCATTAGTAAAATTGAGAATCATAACTTAAATGGAAAAAATGATGCACTTTTACAAATAGAAGATAATTTCTGGTATGATTACCTTAGAAAACCTCAAATTTCTCGCATTGATGAGCTAGAAAATATAGCAAGCAAACAAGATTTTATTCTTCAAAAACACCAGTATTTTTTTCTTGCAGTTTTAACAATCAATCTTAATGAAGAAGATTATTCTGCAGAAACTCCATCATGGACTTCTCAACTAAAAAGAGAGCTTCAAAGAATTTCACAACCTTCTTATAAGCTGATAAGTCTGTTCAAGATGGAAAGCCAGGTTGATCAATATGTTTGTCTCTTTAGAGTAGACTCATCCAAACGTAGTGACAAATTGGCATATGAGATTCATTCTCAAATTTCTAAGAACTTTAGTAAATACTCAAACATTATATATAAGAGTTGCCATAAAATATCCGATATTTTATTTCATACCAAAGAACTCTACACTTATAATGAACAGTATGTCTCTTATTGGAATACTATTACATGTGCTCCACATAGTTTTCCAACTTCCTTTAAAACAGAAACTCTTTCAATTACTTTTTTAGATACCTTAAGTGAATACGAATTAAGAGAAAAAATTAATTCACTTGCTTATAATTCTCAAATTCCTACTTTCACACTACAGCAAATTTTACTCGATTGGACTCAACAAATAGGAATATATCTAGATCAAAATGGAATCTCAGCACATAAATTATTCCAAAACAGCACTCATGATTTCCTATTCCAGCGACGCTTTCATTCAGTTGAATCATTTCAGAATTACTTTGATTATTACTGGTCACATGCTAAGAAATTTGCAACAAACATTGAAAACCAGAAAAATAGTATTCAACGTATCGTCGAATACATAGATCATCACTACCATGAAGATATAAATCGTTCTATATTAGCAGATATGGTTTATCTCAGCGCAGATCATTTGGCTAGAATTTTTAAAAAAGAAACTGGAGAAACTCTTGTTAAATATATAACGGATAAGCGCATTAATGCTGCTAAATCCCTCCTCTCTCAAACAAATATCTCGATATCACAAGTATCTTGTCAAGTAGGGTATGATAATTATTCTTACTTTACTAAAATTTTTAAACAAAGAACTGGACTTTCTCCTGGAGATTACCGTAAAACTCATCAAAATAAAATGTAAGCAATCTAAATTATTGAAATGATATGTAAAATTCAAGGGCTGTAGTAATTTTTGAAATTCTACAGTTTTTCCAAAGATAGCTCCATAAACTTATTTGAAATTGCTGATAAGGTAACTTCTTAAAAAGTCAGTTTGAGAAAAACATCCAGTAAATCTTTCTAGGATAAAACGTATACTATCAAGCTTTTACACTCCTGATAGTATACGCTTTTTTATTTGAATACTTGCTACAAAACCTCACAAGATTTACTATCATGCCATACCAAAATGGACTATTTTTCGATTGCAGAAAAGGATTAAAGAGGAATTGAAAGAAAAATACTCAAATAAAACAAGACCATAGTAAGAAATGATTGACAATAATAAAAAGGGGAGCACCCCTTTTAAACATAATCTTCTACAAATTCTAAAGTATCCTTATACGTTGAATTTAGTGACCTTTTTGTACTTGATATAGCTTACTCGTAAATCGCAGATAGTAACTCCATTAATTTCTTTACCGATGTCACACTATTAATCAGTTTATAATCTAAAGGAACAAATAGTCTCGATTGTTCAGGACTTTCATAATTGACTATTCGAAGAAATTCGCTATAGCTTGTTAATCCTATTTTTTAAAAAGTCTGAGAATAGACGTTTTAAAAGTCAAACTAGATTCTCCTAGCTGGCTAACAGTCATTTCTATTACTTTATTTGGAAACGCTAAAACAAAATCTGCGATTGCTTGTTCAGAGTGAGTGCCTCATCTTTAAGTTTCGATTAATTAAAAATTATTTTATGCCTCTGTAATTACTGTATCCTCACCTTATCATAAACATAACGTATATAATCTTACGCTACAGTTCACCGTTCTCCATAAACTATTTAAAATTTAAAACACTCATAAAATGAACTGCACCCTAACAGTTAAATAGAAAAAATCTAACTTTTAGAGTGCATATTGTATAAAATATTCTAGAACAATAGAGGATTCATATCCAAAGTAATCGAGTATATCAGTTCAAAATTTGAAAACAATTTTTTCAAATAACTTCGTTAATTTAGTTTTGTCTCCATAAACTGTACCATCCATATATAGGTGATAAATCTCATCGTCATCACCAATTGATATTTCACATTCATAACCTTTCATCAAAGCTAAAGAGCGAATAACCTCCCTCTGAGTTCTACCGTTTCCCTCACGGAATGGATGAAAATAATTGAGATTATCTAAAATTTCGACCAATAAGTTAATGACTTCTTTTCTACTATTGGCATCGTCATGAAATCTATCTATCAAATTATTAAGATAAATAATCGCTGTATCAAAAGACTGAATCGGCATAAAAGCATTACCACTCTTTGAAATATTTACTTTTCTAAATTCACCTGCCCAGTGATACATATCTTCAAACAAAAATTGATGAATTTTCAATATATCTTCTACACTATAAACTGGGATAGGATTGATAAATAATTTCAAACTCTTACTTGCTACCATACGATATTCAAGCTCACGTGCTTTTTGCTCATCTCTTTCTTCCTGCTTATTTCTTAGAACTGAAGAAGCTGAATAGGTGTATAAATTCTCCGGATCAATATAGTCATAAGAATCATAACATTTACGCTTCATTAAGTCATCCCCAAAGCAAGAGCTTCATCTCGCAATGTTTCAACATCGCTAACCGTAGGTCGCCATCCTTCAATCATATTTGTACTTAGAGCATACCAAACACTCTTAAAAACTGATCGGTTTTCAAAAGCTACTCCCATAATTGTCATCTTTTCTTTATCTATATCTAAGGACATATGCTACCTCCTTTAGTTATATTATACCATGTTTCTCTGTAGCTTTTAAATATTTTATTTTGTCCTTAATACTTAATATTCAGTGTTCTTATCTTTTTTACTTTCAAGTATCTATTTACCGATAAATAGATCTTCCCAATGTGTAATAGATGCTGGAAGAATCGATTTATTCTCCTCGTAGAAAGCTAATAAATCACTATCCTCTACTTGAATTACATGTTCAATCTGATCTAAATTAATTATTTTTGGAGCATATAAATATACTAAATAACCATCAACTACATATTGTTTGAATTCTAAGGCATCTAGTCCTCTTTCCTCTCTTTTACTTGAACTACTGCTTTTCTTGGATTATTGATGTCTCTTGAAATCATCTCACATTCAACTTTTTATTGTTGTAGACATCTTTGCAATCGAATTAGAAAGAACATAAAACGGTTGAGATAAAGATGATTATGGCGCTACAGAACTAAAAAGCCTTGAGTTATAAATAACCTCAACTCAAGGCATCGTTTTAAATATAATATCTAACTTTCTATATTTATGAAACTAGTTTATTACCATATTATCTTGAATTTACATATGCATCTACAGCGATAATAGCTTGTGCAACATCTGAAGGCGAAATATCAAACGGCATCTGATGGATTGTCTCACCCTCCATGGTTGCTTGTTTACCAACTTTGATTAAATCATCATATCCAACTTGATCTAAATGCATTTCTTTTAGAGTTGTTGGCATGCCAATTTTTTTGTAAAACTCAATATACTTATCAAGTTCTTCTTTTGGCCTATTTTCCAAAAAAAGTTGTACCAAGGTTCCATAAGCTACTTTTTCACCATGTGTTAAATGATGTATATCACCTGTCAATGCAGTAAAACCATTATGAATTGCATGCGCCGCAGCCAATCCTCCACTTTCAAAACCTAGACCACTCAATAGAGTATTAGCTTCAACAATATTTTCTAATGCTGGTGTCACAACTTTAGCTTCACAAGCTGCCATGGCCTGTAAACCATCTGCAAACAGCGTTTCTTCACATTTCTTCGCAATTGCAACTCCAGCCAACGTTTGTTGTTGTCCTAACATAGTTTTTCCATTTGCCTGCATAACTGCACGCGCCTCAACCCAAGTTGCTAAACCATCTGCAATACCAGATGCTAATAAACGCTTAGGGGCTTGTGAAATAACTTTTGTATCAACCAAAACTAAATCTGGATTTTTAAAATAAAATAGATAATGATCAAATGCACCTTCATCTGTATAAATAACAGATAAAGCTGATACAGGTGCGTCTGTCGATGCAATTGTTGGAGCAATAATAACAGGCTTTTCAATCAAATCTGCAATAGCTTTTGCACTATCAATCGTCTTTCCGCCACCAAGTCCGATAATACTATCACAATTTTCTTTCTCAGCTAAGGCAACAACTCGATTGATTTCATTGTCAGAAGCTTCACCATTAAATAGAGCCAGAACAATATGAAAACCATACCTATGTAAGTAATCTTCAAATCTTTTTCCAACAATATCATAAACTAACTGATCACATAATAAAATCGGATGATTTCCCAAATCCAACATTGATTTGGCATTTTCAAATAAGGCATTTTCTCCTTGAATATATCTAGAAGGACTAGCAAAAATTCTCATATGTATTTCCTCTATCTCTAAATAGAACGACTATTTTGAGTAACAAACCAATCGTCAGAAAAATCATCAACCGCCTTTTGGATAGATGGCATGGCAAAAGCTGATTCAAAAATATCTGCTCCTGCTGTAGCAGCATGCGCACCTGCAGCTAAAGCATTATTTACTTGTGCTACATTTTTAAAGGATGCAGCTAAAATCTTACTAGAAGAGTTCTGTCTATCAATAGCAAGAGCTAATTGACGAATGACAGAATTTGAATCAATATTCAGATTTTCCATTCTGTTATAATATGGAGCTAGGTAGTCCACTCCTGCTTCGATAGCTAACAATCCCTGAATAACTGTATAAATAGCTGTCGCAGTGATATGGTAGCCCTCTTTTTTTAGTACCTTTATTGCACGTAATCCAGCTGGAGTAACAGGCACTTTGATAAATATATCATCTCCTGCTTGTCTCCGTATTTCTTGAGCATCTTTTAAGATACCTTCAAAATCTTGGGAAATCACCTGAACATGAATGGAAGGTGCAGAGCCAATCAATTCTCTTACATCTTTTATTCGTTCAAAAAAATTAATTGAACCCTCTTTTTTGGCAATAGTTGGATTTGAAGTTACCCCAGCTAGCGGTAAAATTTCAGACCATTTTTTAATCTCATCTAAATTTAATGTGTCAAGCATAAATTCCATAAAAAGAACCTCTTTATTTTACAAAGTATGCTCTGTACGTCCTATAATATCATCTTGGGTTGCCTTAGAAAGAACATTGAAGAATGCAGAGTATCCTGCAACACGAACAATTAAATCTCTGTGTTTTTCAGGATGTTTCTGAGCGTCAATCAACGTCTCTCTGGAAACAACATTGTATTGAATATGGTACCCATGTAAACGATTAAAGAATGTTCGTAACAAAGCAATGAGTTTTAATTTATCTTCTTCTTTGGCTAACGTTTGAGGGTTTACTTTCTGATTTAAGAGAACCCCACCTACAATTTCATCTGTTGGTAATTTCGAAACCGATTTCAAAACAGATGTGGGACCGTGTTGATCCATATTATGTGATGGTGAACAACCCTCTGCTAGCGGTGTACCTGCATTGCGGCCATCTGGAGTTGCTAATGTTCCACGTCCCTGTCCTACGTTGGCTGAGATAGAAGAGGTTCCTGAATAACGAATCCCTCCAATAGGTCCTCTTCCATAACGTGTATTAGGATATTTAGCAATTTCATCAACATAAATGTCATAAGCAGCAGTAACTAATTTATCAGCATAATCATCATCGTTACCGTACTTAGGTGCATCATTAATCAACATTTCTTGAATGGCCTTACCTTCTTCTCCAGCATAATCTGTTTCTAGTGCATGCCAAAGTTGACTTGGGCTTATACGTTCTTCCTCAAATACCAACTTTTTAATTGCAGCTAATGAATCCGACAAATTTGCAATTCCAACTTGCAAACCTGATATATAGTCATATACTGCTCCACCTTCTTTAAGATGTTTTCCACGACCAATACAATCATCAGTCAATGCTGAACATAGAATATCAGGAACTTCTCGCTCCAATGATAAATCAATAGAATTTTCAACAATAACACTCATTCGTGTCAAATATCTTAGTGTTTTATCCCAAGCATTTTCTAATTCAGAAAAGTTCTTCATATCCTTAAAATGACCAAAGCTTGGTGCAAACCGTTTCCCCGAAGCTGGATCAATTCCATCATTCATCGTGATAAGTAGAACTTTAGGGAAGTTCATGTAACTCATACCCGTGCAACGATATCCCCATTTCCCTGGAACTGCCGTTTCAACACATCCAATGGCACTGTAATCATAAGCATCATCTTCCAATACTCCTTTTGCAATAAAAGAAGGAATAATAATCTCATCATTATTAAATGCAGGCATACCAAAACCAAGTTTCATCACTTCAATACACTCATTCATGAAACGAGCATCTAAACCTGCATGGTAACGTACAGTTAGATTAGGTTGCGGTAGATGGGTTTGTGCAACTGATTTTAATACCAAATAAGATAATGGATTAACAGCATCCTTCTTATCTCGAGTCTGTCCACCAATTGTAACATTTTGATATAAAGGACTTCCTGCTGAAGAAAATGTATGTGCTTGACTGCGAACCTTATTAATTGTAATTGTTTTAATCCAAAGATTTGTTAGACGTTCAACAATACTATCTTCTGTTTCTTTACCACTTTCTAAATCAGACTTCACATATGGATACATATATTGATCAAAACGACCATATGAAAGAGAGTGACCATTAGATTCAATTTGTAAAATACATTGAATAAACCAGACTGATTGAATAGCTTCTGCAAAAGTAGTTGCCGGTTCATATGGGACTCTAGAACAAATGTCTGCAATCTCAAGTAATTCTTTCTTACGTTTAGGATTTGCATTTTCGGCTAAACTTTTAGCAAGATTAACAAAGCGATTTGCATATACTTTAATAGCATCGATTACGATAAATATAGAGTCGTAAAAATGATATTTATCAATACTTGCTGGATCTGTTAAATCTAGAGCTGCTTTCGCTTTACGAGCCCGCTCTTCAAAACCTCTTAAACCAAATTGCAAAAGTTTCTGATAATTAACTGCTAAGTGAGCATCTCCAGAATTCATCTTACCTTCCATACCAAAGAATCCTGTTTCCATATAAACAGACACTTCTTCAGGTAGCAATGCACCAGCTCTAGCACGTAAATTATTATTTTCCCAAAACTGAGCAATACTTCTAAGTTGTTCTTTTGTTTCTTCTGTAATATAGAAAACATCTCCATCACGCTTTTCAAAAAGATCCAATTCATTGAGAACAAATTCTAGCGTATATTCTGGAAAAATAGGAGCATCTTTATTGGAAGAAGCTTGATTTCCCGCAATCATAGATTCTTCTTCGATATAGATAGTCATATTTTCCAAAATTTCTTTCAGCATATAGGCACGTTTTAGGACATTAGGTTGTTCCTTGTATCGATCATAAGCGCGTGTTGCTAGAACTGCTCTCTCAGCATCAATATAAGGTTTTTTATTTAAGACATCTTCTCGATATTTGTTCATCCTTTCAGTAAGGCTACCAAAATATTCTGTCTTGATTGTCGTTCTTGCTACTTCTGTATTTACCATAATAAGCACCTTTCTTTCGAAAATATTTTTGTTTCTTTCGAAAATATATTACCTAATTTTTTAAAAAATTTCAAGCTATTAACTAGAAAAACTTTAACTCTCTAATATTTAGCACAAATGTGTGTGTTTAATGATAATACACAAATGTTTTTTTACATTTATCAAACTTCATTCTGATAAGCTAATCGATCCTGTACTTTAAAGAATGGGAAATAAACTAATGTAGACATCGCTAATATCACTAGTTGAGTAATAACTCCTTGCCATCCACCAACCATAAATCCTGAAATAATAGCTGGAGTACTCCAAGGTAATGTAACTCCTGAGAATGGTTGCATGAAACCTGTTGCAATAGCTCCATATACTATAACAGCTGCAAGTACAGGAACAAGAATGAAAGGTACGAACATAACGGGATTCATAACAATTGGAAATCCAAATACAACTGGCTCATTTACGTTAAATATTGCTGGAAAAGCTGCTACTTTCCCTAACGCTTGGTACTGTTTCGATTTTGCTGCAAAAAGCATCGCAACTACAAGACCAAACGTAATCCCTGAACCAGATAGAATTAAAAATGAATCTAAAAACTGTTGAGTAACAATATGTGCTCCATTTTCTAATGATAGATTACCAGAGGCTAACATAGCTTTATTAGCATCAAGATTAGATAAAAGCAGAGCTGTCACTACTCCATTTACTACCGATTGCCCATGAACACCAAACCACCACAAAAATGATATAAAGAATGCAATTCCAATCGCACCATACAAAGATCCAGTTAAACCTTGCAATGGAACTTGAATAGCAGAATAAATCATTTCTATGAATGTTCCGCCATTAGTCAGTGACTTCGCTAAAATATATACAATCATAGATAATAAGAAAATTACAAATGCTGGAATCATTGCTTCAAACTGTTTCGCAATAGCTTGTGGAACTTGTTCTGGCATCTTAATAACAATTTTTCTCTTTATAAAGAAGGTATAAATACTTCCTACTACCAAACCTATAATGATAGCACCGATAATTCCTTGACCTCCAAACCAAACCTTACTAATAGCGTCCCCAATCGCCTCACCTTGTTTAGGGATATAAGATGACCTTAGCAAAATAAAGAATGCAGATACAGATAGAACTCCAGCTGGCAAAGCCTCTACTCCGCTATTCTTAGCATAAGAATAGGCAATTGAAAAACAAGAAATTAGACCCATAATAGCAAAAGTTCCTGAATATACTTGCATAAACGGCTCTGTCCAATTAGATCCAAGAACACTAGCAATGCTCTTATTTAAGCCTTCAAACGGCAATTGTCCCATAATCAAGAATAAACTACCAACTACTGTCAATGGCAAAATTGCTAACATACCATCTTTTAGAGCTATAATGCCACGCATATTCACAAACTTCATCATCGGTGCAATGATTTTTTGAACATCTATCTTTGCCATAATAAATCTCCTTCTCTTATCCACTAATCAAAGATAAGGCTAAATCTAATACTTTTTTCCCATCTAACATACCATAATCCATCATCGGAATAACAGCTATCGGAACATCACACTTATCACAAATTTCTTTTGATTTATCTAATGTATAGGCAACTTGAGGTCCCAATAGTGCAACATCTAGATTTGGCGCATAATCAGCTAATTTAGACTGAGAAAACGCTTCTATCTCTGCTTCAACTCCGCTAGATTGCGCTGCAATTTTCATATTATTTACAAGCATCCCAGTAGAAAATCCTGCTGCACAAAACAAACCAATCTTCACCATTGTATTTTCCTCCTCTATGTTAATAACAATGATAATACTCTAGTATTATTTTTTATGAAGTTCTTTTCTCAAACTAATAATTTCTTTAATTAAATTAATCTCCGTCATACTAGTCATGAGATGATCTTGTGAATGAACAAAGAGAGCTGTAATTTCTGTCTTTGTACCAGACGCTTCCTGTGCCAAGAATTTTGTTTGTAAATTATGAGCTTCTAATAAGGCAGCATCAGCTAACTGGATTTCTTCTTCACATCGTTCACATGTACCGTTTTTTATGTAATCTAACGCTTTATAAATATGTTGTTTCGCATCACCAGCATATAAAATTAAACCCATGATAATTTGATCTGGAACAATAATTTCCATAAATTCCTCCTCATTTCACTATGTAAAAAGCTTTTTCATTTGAAATTTTAAAATTTTCTTTTGTAACTCTAGAATACAACTACATCATAAACTTGTCAATCCAAAAACAACAAATAAACTATTTTTATTTATTTAAGCACAAATGTGCAAATGATAAAAAACAAAAAACGATAAACTGATATCAGTCTATCATTTTCACTCACATAAAATATTTCGAAAAGAAAAATCACCGTCTTCTTCCAAAACTTTTAAAATTGTATTTTTATCTGTAATCAAATGATTTATTAAATTAGCACGCAAGACAGAAAGAATCGAAGATACTTTCGTATCACCGTAAGCAACAGCTAAACTTTGAGGAATATTTTTTAAATCTTCAAAAGAGATTGCTATCGTTCTTTCCTGTAAGTTTTCATAGACTTCTTTACCTTTTGAATCAAAAAATCGACAACAAATTTCTCCCACAGTTTTAACTTTTGTCAATTCTTTAAAGTCATCCTCTATAAGCATGTCTAACCATTGATGTTTTCCTTTATTACTAAAATCACCAATTCCAACCACAGCTATATCTAAATCTTTCCAACTATTTTTCAAATCTTCAAAATATCTTGATTGCAAAATACCATCTGCTAACAATTTATTTTCTTGCACAATCGTTGCATTCATAAATGTACACTCTCCATGAAATTTCCTAGACATTTCATAAATCAGTGTATTCACATGGTATTTAGCGTGTATGTGACTAGGACCACCTGCTAGAGGATAGAAGTGAACATTTCGGACACTTTTGCTGTGAATTAAATCTACTAAATTACTTAAACTTTTCCCCCAAGAAAAGCCAATTTTCATATTATCATCAATTAAATTCCTAAGGACACCTGCTGCAACTTGAGAAATTCTTTCAGATAAAATTGTTGGATTATCATCAAATTCATTTGGAATAATTTCTAAACTTTCCAGACTATATTTTTCTTTTACATAATTTTCCAACTTAAACATATTTGTATCGAAATTCTCTATTTCAATTTTAACAATTCCTGCATTCCTTGCTTCTGTTAACATTCTACTAATAGAGGTTCTATAAATTCCTAATTTTGCTGCTATTTGTGACTGATTTAAGTTTTCAATATAATACAGATAAGCAATTTTAGAAAGCAGTTTATTTCTATCTTGATTCATACACTTAACCTCTTACGAAACTACCTTAACCATTATCCCAGCATTTTCTAATGTAGCTATATTTTGTTTAGAAAGTTTTTCGTCCGTTATTACTTCATAGACTTGACTTAAAGCAAATCTTCTTACTGTACCCCTTTTATCAAATTTACTTGAGTCAGTTAAGACAATGACTTTATCCGACGCTGCTGAAATATATTGAACTACCTCACTGCGCATTAAATCTTTTCCTGTAAAGCCCATCTCTTTATCGTAACCATCTGTCCCAACAAAAGCTTGATGCACATGAAAAGTCTGTATCATTTCTTTTAATAAAGGTCCTACAGTCACCTGTGAATCTTTCTGAAACTCGCCACCAAGAACAATAACACGACATGAATCATAACCTCTCACAAAATTTGCTATAAAAAATGAATTTGTTACAATAGTGACATTTCTTTTTTGCTTGCAAATTTCCTCAGCAAGTAAAGCACAGGTTGATCCAGATTCTATCATTATTGTTTCATTATCTGACACCAATCTTACTGCTTCTTGAACAATTTTTCTCTTAATTTCATAATTAATTGACAAACGTACGTTTAAGTCATCTCCACTATTTAATACAGCATATCCATGCTCTCTGTGTAATAAGCCTTTTGACTCTAATTTATCTAAATCTTTTCTAATCGTTACTTTCGATACATTTAATTTTTCCGATAATGTGTTAACATCAATCTTTTCATATTCTGATACTAATTTAATAATTTGTTCCAATCTTTTCATTTTACACCTCTGTTTTATTCTACCAAAATAAATAGCAAAAAACAACAAATTAAACTTTCGTTCGTAATTGTTTTTCTTTCGTTTTTGTGATAGGATAGAATTATGAAAAGGAGGAACTATTATGGAAGTATCTAAAGGAATTATTTTTAATATTCAACACTTTTCAATTCATGACGGTCCAGGCATTCGTACAACTGTTTTTTTAAAAGGATGTCCTCTGCGTTGCCCATGGTGTTCTAATCCTGAATCTCAAAGAATGAATCCTGAAAAAATGAAAGATGCTCAGCGTGAGAAGTTCACTTTAGTCGGTGAAGAAAAAACTGTAGAAGAAATTATTGCAGAAGTATTGAAAGACAAAGAATTTTACGATGAATCCGGTGGAGGTTTAACTTTATCTGGAGGTGAAATATTTGCTCAGTTTGAATTTGCTAAAGCTATCTTAAAGTCAGCTAAAGAGCACCACATACACACTGCAATTGAAACTACTGCCTTTGTTGATCATGAAAAATTTATTGATTTAATCCAATATGTAGATTTTATCTACACCGACTTAAAACATTATAATTCTATAAAACATAAAAAAGTTACCGGAGTTTTTAATCAAATGATTATTAAAAACATTCATTATGCTTTTTCTCAAAATAAAACTATCGTTTTAAGAATCCCAGTTATTCCTGATTTTAACAATAGTTTAGAGGATGCAGAAGAATTCGCTACTCTATTTAACTCATTAAATATCGATCAAGTTCAATTACTTCCTTTTCATCAATTTGGTGAAAACAAATATCGTTTATTAAATCGGAAATATGAAATGGATGGAGTTGGTGCACTTCATCCTGAAGATCTCATTGATTATCAAAAGGTATTTCTGAACCATCATATTAATTGCTATTTCTAGTTTATCTCCTTGAACTGCTCTAGCTATTTGCATGTAACAATCATCTATAATACATACTTAACTTTTCAAAAGGTTTAGCTAAAAAATTTTGGTTAGACCTTTTTCTCTTTACCTTGCTCTAAACTTTTTAAACTGCTATACTTATAGCAGAAAAAATCTTCCAAGGAGGTAATGGATGTCCCATTCTTTTAAAAAATCTCTCCAAAAAGAAATTCTCCATAGAAGCTCTATAGCAGCCTTTGTGACCTCTCTTTTACTACTCATTTTACTTTTTGGTTTTTCCTATTTTTTACAAAAACAACAACTCTCTAAAGATACTAAACAGATTATCAAACAAGTTAAAGAGATGAAAGAATCAAATAATGAACTGTTAACCACTATGAACCATAAAATGATTCCTGGATTTTTGGATGGCAAACACACAGAGCGAGAAGTTTTTAGCTTATTTTACGAGACAAAAGCCAGATTAAAACTCAGTTCCGACCTCATTATTTTAAATGATACAGGTGAATTACTATTCAGTACCAATCGAAATCACCAAGAAAGTATTTTATCACCCTACTATCTAAAACTGCTCATTCAAAATCCTTCTCAAGATAAAGTGACAGAAAAAATTGCACTCTCTTCAGACAAACAACATTACGCGCTCTTTATCAAACCACTACTTAAAAACCAACGAGTTATAGCCTATACGATTGTTTTCGTAAATGAGAATGACTTTATCTCCAGTTTCCCAATTATAAATTCCAAATACATCATTACCGATAGCTTTGGAAATATATTCTCTAACAATACAAATCAGTTTACTCTTTCCACTCTTGAAAAATTTGATGAGAAACTCCTACACTCTCGCACCCACTGGTATGCGAATGAACCGCTTATTGTTCAAAAAGAAAAAGTCGGTGCTATTTTTTCAATCTATACCTTTCAATCCTTCTTTCCCATTCCTAACTTACTCGGCCTAGCCTCCATTCTCACCTTATGTATATTCTTCCTCTACTTCTGGCAAGCAAGACGAATTGCTCATAAGATTGCTACACACAACGCTGTTCCTATTGAAAGTTTAGTTTATCAACTTCAAGAAATTCCCAAGCAAGCAGAAAAAAGGCTTTATCTACAAACAGGTGATGAGTTTGAGTTTATGGCCGAAAAAATTAATAATATGTTGTTTGAATTAGATCAACTTCATCAGAAAATGTTGACCATCGAAAAAGAAAAGTGGATTTTTGAAAGAAAAATGCTGGAAGCTCAGTTCAATCCTCATTTTCTCTACAATACGCTTGAGACAATTAAAATTACTTCTTTAATAGATGCAGCTCTCACACAAGACTTAATACAAAATCTCACGCGCATTCTTCGCTACAGTATCACCGATTTAGAAAAAGAAACAACCATTTGTCAAGATTTAAAGATTATAGAGGATTACCTTATTATTCATAAGATTCGTTTCGAGCACTTTTCCTATGATATTGTCTGCCCAGAAACTGTCGATAATCAACCTATCCCTAAACTTTTCTTGCTTCCTCTAGTAGAAAATGCTATAAAATATGGGATGCAATACCGTATTGATCTTCATATTGATATCCAAATTACCTTGGAAACAGATTCTCTGACTTTTTTGGTCAAGGATAATGCTGGAGGACTCACAAAACAAGAGCGAATCGCTATTTTAAACTCTTTAGATAGCCCTCATACCCAGCATGGCATCGTTAACAGCTACAAACGATTAAGCAATTTCTTTTCTGATGTTCAACTAGATTTAGGAGTCAATCGCCAAGGAGAAACTTGGGTCAAATTTGTAACGAAAGGAATAACTCATGTTTAAGCTCATTATCGTAGAAGATGAACACCTCATCCGAAAATGGCTAGAGATTGCTGTAGACTACTCTGCCTTGGGCATCCAAATCGTAGGAACTGCCAGTCACGGTCAAGAGGGTATGAAACTCATTCAAGAAAAAGAGCCTCACATTGTCTTAACAGACATCACCATGCCAATTATGGATGCTTTTATGATGTTTGAAGCTACTCGCACTCTTTCTTATGAAAAAGTTATCTTATCTGGTTATAACGATTTTCAAAATGCAAAAAAAGCCATGCAATATGGGGCAGTTGATTTCTTATCCAAACCAATTGACACAAGGGAATTGACAGAATGTCTTCAAAAAATTATTTTGCGATTACAAGTTAGCACGTATCAAGAAACTCCTTTTTTAGAAGAATATCAAACTTTGCTCACCTCTATCCAACAAGTTGATACACAAAATCAAATCATTCAGCAAATTATTTCCTTTGTCCACAACCACTATGCAGAACATTTTACTATTAGTAAGCTAGCAGAATCGCTGGGATATAGTGAAAGTTATCTATATAAGGTTATCAAAGAAGACTTCCCTATGACACTAAATGAATATATCTTACGCTACCGGCTCAAGCAAGCTATAAATAAAATAGCCGAGTCCCCCAATTCCCCCTTAAGCGATATCTCTGAACAAGTTGGATTTTCAGACTATAAATATTTTGCCAAAGTTTTTAAAAAGTATCTCCATATTTCTCCAAAAGAATTAAAACTTATGGAGAAAAATCATTGATGTAAAAGGATTGCTCAACTCTATTGTAGCAATCTTTTTATTTTATACTTACCATCGAAATCCTATCCACAGTTCACGCATCCATACTCTAGGAACTTAATTCCTATTTTCTATTTTAGATTTCTTTAAGGTTTTTATTATATTCTATAGGACTCTACAAATTATAAATGTTATTCAAGTTGTAGAGTTGAAACGTTCGTAAAAAAGGAGATTATTATGAAAAAACTACTATTCTTTCTCTCTTGTGGCTGGATATTTCTTACTTTATCAGGATGTTCTTCAACTATAGAAGCAGAAACTAGCTCTGAGAAAGATTCAGATAACACTTTGGTTGTATACTCGCCTAACCCTGAAGATCTTATCGAAGAAACAATCCCTACCTTCGAAGAAAAATATGGTATTAAGGTTGATTTAGTACAAGCCAGCACTGGTGAATTGTTCAAAAAAGCTGAGGCCGAAAAAGAATCCCCAGTAGCCGATGTCATTTTCGGAGGCTCCTACGCCCTCTTCTCTTCTAACGAAAAACTTTTTGAACCTTATATTTCTCAAGAAAACGACCAGATCATCCCTGAATATCAAAATAAAACTGGATTCTACACCCCTTACACACTGGATGTCAGTGTTATCATTGCCAATTCAGCCCTTACAAAAGATATTAAAATCGAAGGCTACAATGATTTACTCAATCCCAAATTAAAAGGAAAAATCGCTACTGCTGATCCAAGTAACGCTTCAAGCGCCTTTGCTCAATTAACAAATATGCTTGTGGACCAAGGTGGATACGAAAATGAACAAGCTTGGACCTATGTGAAAAATCTCTTTACCCTAGTAGATGGAAAGATTGCATCTAGCTCTTCAAATGTTTACAAAGCTGTCGCCGATGGAGAAATGTCTGTAGGACTCACCTATGAAGATCCTGCCTTAAAACTCTTAAATGATGGAGTTGATGTAAAAGTCATTTATCCAAAAGAAGGAACCGTATTTTTACCTGGTAATGCAGCTATCGTCAAAAACGCCAAACACATGGAAAATGCCAAGAAGTTTATCGATTTCCTCCTTTCACAAGAAATCCAAGATAAGCTAGGAACCGAAACTACAATCCGACCTATTCGTAAAAATGCTAAAACCAATAAAAATATGAAGGCTATGACAGAAATCAATGTTGCTACTGAAGATTCAGATTATGTCATCAAGAACAAACCCGCTATTCTTAAAAAGTACAATGATATTTTTACAGATATCCAATCTAAAAAATAACATTTGATACTCAATAATTAACTATCAGACCCTACTATAAAATTAAAAAGATTACTTCCGTTTTTGTAGAGAATTTTACTCTAATAGAATAGAATTATCGGTTTTAAAAACGCTTACATTGTTTTAAAATAAACTTAAATAACACAACGGAGGTATCCATCATGAAAAAGAAATGGATGTATTATGCTGCTTGCGGACTAGCTCTTTTTGGTCTTGCTGCTTGTTCTTCTAATGAATCTGCCGATGGAGGTTCATCTGATAAAGGAGACGGCGGTTCGCTAGTCGTTTATTCACCAAACTCAGAGGGCTTAATCGGAGCAACTATTCCTGCCTTTGAAGAAAAATATGGTATCAAAGTAGAACTGATTCAAGCTGGTACTGGAGAACTTTTCAAAAAACTAGAGTCAGAAAAAGAAGCTCCTGTAGCTGATGTCATCTTTGGTGGTTCTTATACACAATATGCTACCCACGGAGAACTCTTTGAAAACTATACTTCAAAAGAAAATGATAATGTTATCAAAGAATATCAAAACACAACTGGCTACTCTACGCCTTATACACTAGACGGTAGTGTTTTAATCGTCAATCCTGATTTAACGAAAGGCATGAACATCGAAGGATATAGCGACCTTCTTAAACCTGAATTAAAAGGGAAAATTGCAACTGCCGACCCAGCCAATTCTTCTAGCGCTTTTGCTCAATTAACTAATATGCTACAAGCACAAGGTGGCTACAAAGATGATAAAGCTTGGAGCTATGTAAAAGATCTCTTCACACTTATTGACGGTAAAATCGGTTCAAGCTCATCTGGTGTCTACAAAGCAGTCGCTGATGGAGAAATGGCTGTGGGACTCTCTTATGAAGATCCGGCGGTTAAACTCTTAAATGACGGAGCTAACATCAAGGTTGTCTATCCAAAAGAAGGAACAGTCTTCCTACCTGCTAGTGCTGCTATCGTTAAAAAAGCGAAAAATATGGAAAATGCCAAGAAATTTATCGATTTTATTATCTCTCAAGAAGTACAAGATACACTTGGTACAACCACTACTAACCGCCCTGTGCGTAAAAATGCTAAAACAAGCGAAAATATGAAACCAATTGACAAAATCAAAACACTCACTGAAGATTATGATTATGTCATTAAGAATAAATCAGATATCGTTAAAAAATACAACGAAGTATTTACAGACATCCAATCTAAACAGTAAAAGAGGTTCACTATGAGTGAGATCAAAATTATTAACGCAAAAAAAATCTACCACGACATCCCTGTTATTGAAAACTTGAATGTTACAATTCCCAAAGGAAGTCTCTTCACTCTCTTGGGACCTTCAGGTTGCGGGAAAACAACCCTTCTTCGTATGATTGCTGGTTTCAATAGTATTGAAGGTGGAGAGTTTTACTTCGATGATACAAAAATCAATAATATGGAACCAAGCAAACGTAATATCGGGATGGTGTTCCAAAACTACGCTATTTTCCCTCATTTGACTGTTCGAGACAATGTTGCTTTTGGTCTTAAGCAAAAGAAAGTTCCAAAAGAGGAATTAATTCAACAAACCAATAAATATCTTGAACTCATGCAAATTGCTCAGTATGCAGATCGAAAACCTGATAAACTCAGTGGTGGACAACAACAACGCGTCGCTCTAGCACGTGCACTAGCTGTTAATCCAAGTGTTCTCCTCATGGACGAGCCCCTTAGTAACCTCGATGCAAAACTACGCTTGGATATGCGTCAAGCTATTAGAGAAATCCAACACGAAGTAGGCATTACCACTGTATATGTAACCCACGATCAAGAAGAAGCTATGGCCATTTCAGATCAAATCGCTGTTATGAAAGATGGCGTTATTCAACAAATCGGCCGACCAAAAGAACTCTATCATAAACCAGCTAATGAATTTGTAGCAACCTTTATCGGACGCACAAATATTATCCCTGCCAATCTCGAAAAACGGAGCGACGGTGCTTATATCGTCTTTTCAGACGGCTATTCTCTTCGTATGCCAACTCTTGACCACGCAGAGGAACAGGCTATTCATGTAAGCATTCGTCCTGAAGAGTTTATCAAAGATGAGTCTGGAGATATTGAAGGAATCATTAGTGATAGTGTCTATCTTGGACTAAATACTGAATATTTCATCGAGACAGGCTTTGCATCAAAAATTCAAGTCAGTGAAGAATCAACTTTTGAAGAAGATTTGCAAAAGGGTGATCGTATCCGCCTACGAATCAATACTCAAAAATTAAATGTCTTTTCTGCAGATGGTGCACAAAACCTGATAAAAGGAGTCAGCCATGGAACGTAAAAAGCTAAACATCTGGACGGTCTCCTCTTTCTTCATCTTTCTTTCCTATCTTGTCTTTCTTGTTTATCCTATCGTAACAGTACTCAAGCAAGCACTCATACATGACGGACAATTCTCTCTAGCTAATTTTGTAACCTTCTTTAGCAAGGCCTACTATTCTGAGACACTCGTCAACAGTTTCAAAGTTTCCATTACGGCTACTGTCACTTCCTTAGTCGTAGGAACCCTATTAGCTTACCTCTTTTCCATGTATGATTTCAAGGGAAAGAAATTTCTACAAATATTGATTATCATTGCTTCCATGTCAGCTCCTTTCGTAGGAGCCTACTCCTGGATTCTCTTGCTGGGACGAAATGGGGTCATTACTAAATTCCTGACAAATACCCTTCATCTTCCAGCTATCGATATTTATGGATTCAAAGGAATTGTACTTGTCTTTACACTACAATTATTCCCACTGGTATTTCTATACGTTGCTGGAACAATGAAAAGTATTGACAATTCTCTACTTGAAGCAGCTGAAAGCATGGGATCCTTTGGATTCAAGCGCATCATAACAGTTGTTTTACCTCTCTTAGTTCCAACTTTATTGGCTGCAGCTCTACTTGTTTTCATGAGAGCTTTCTCAGACTTTGGAACACCTATGCTGATTGGTGAGGGCTATCGGACTTTTCCAGTCTTGATTTACACTCAATTTATTAGCGAAGTTGGAGGAAATTCTGCATTTGCCTCAGCACTTGCGATTATGGCTATTATTATCGCCTTGACTATTTTCCTTATCCAAAAGTATATTTCAAATCGCTATAGTTTCAGTATGAACTCACTTCATCCCATTGAACCTAAAAAAACTACAAAAGGAAAAATGGCTGCGATCTATGCGACAGTATACGGAATTATCTTCTTCTCTGTACTGCCTCAAGTCTACTTGATTTATACTTCGTTCCTAAAAACATCCGGTATGGTATTTGTCAAAGGATACTCTCTAAATAGCTACAAGACAGCTTTCAATCGTATGGGATCCGCTATTTTCAATACCATTCGCATACCACTTATTGCTTTGGTTTTGGTTGTATTATTTGCAACATTTATCTCTTACTTAGCAGTTAGAAAACGGAACTTGTTTACAAACTTAATTGACAGTCTCAGTATGGTACCTTATATTGTACCAGGAACTGTTCTAGGGATTGCCTTTATTTCTTCATTCAATACTGGTCTATTTGGTAGTGGATTTCTTATGATTACTGGGACAGCTTTCATATTGATTATGTCCCTATCTGTTAGAAGATTACCGTATACTATTCGTTCATCTGTTGCTAGTTTGCAACAAATAGCACCAAGTATTGAAGAAGCTGCTGAAAGCTTGGGAAGTAGTCGTCTTAATACCTTTACCAAGATTACAACTCCAATGATGCTATCGGGTATCATTTCTGGAGCAATCCTATCCTGGGTTACAATGATTTCAGAGCTCTCTACTTCTATCCTCCTCTACAATGTCAAAACAAGAACAATGACTGTAGCCATTTATACAGAGGTTCTCAGAGGAAATTACGGTGTAGCCGCAGCCTTGTCAACGATCTTGACTGTTCTAACAGTAAGTTCCTTGCTCTTATTCATGAAAATCTCTAAAAGCAATAGCATTACACTTTAGTTTTTCTCTATCAAAAAAACAGCCGAATTGTACTTAGCAGTTTTCCCCTAAAAAGGATATTCAGTCTAGTTTTTTCCTTACTATCAGATAAATTCGAGTTAGATAACAACTAATGAATCACTAATTAAAATTTATTTCTAACAACAATTTCTCAAAATATATTAAAAATCCATTGTAGCGATCTTCTATGAGAACTAATACAATGGATTTTTCTATCTAACTTTTAATGTGAATTTTTGGCTGAACTTTTTATATAGAATTATTTAAGCTGATACAATTTTACTAAAGTCAAGGAAATTAATAGTATTCCAGAACTAGAAAACATTAGTGTCAAATAATCTACTATATAAGTTCAAGATTTAAAAATAATTTTTTCAAATAACTTTGTTAATTTAGTTTTATCTCCATAAACTGTACCATCCATATATAGGTGATAAATCTCATCGTCATCACCAATTGATATTTCACATTCATAACCTTTCATTAAAGCTAAAGAGCGAATAACCTCCCTCTGCGTTCTACCGTTTCCCTCACGAAATGGATGAAAATAATTAAGATTATCTAAAATTTCGACCAATAACTGAATGACTTCTTTTCTACTATTAGCAGTGTCATGAAATCTATCTATCAAATTATTAAGGTAAGTGAGTGCTGTATCGAAAGACTGAATCGGCATAAAAGCATTGCCACTCTTTGAAATATTGACTTTTCTAAATTCACCTGCCCAATAATACATATCTTCAAACAAAAATTGATGAATTTTCAATATATCTTCTACACTATAAACTGGGATAGGATTGATAAATAATTTCAAACTCTTACTAGCAACCATACGATATTCAAGCTCACGTGCTTTTTGCTCATCTCGTTCTTCCTGCTTATTTCTTAGAACTGAAGAATCTGGATAGGTATATAGATTATTCGGATCAATATAGTCATAAGACTCATAACATTTACGCTTCATCAAGCCATCCCCAAAGCAAGAGCTTCATCTCGTAATTTTTCAACATCACTAACCGTAGGTCGCCATCCTTCAATCATATTTGTACTTAAAGCATACCAAACACTCTTAAAAACAGAGCGGTTTTCAAAAGCTACTCCCATAATTGTCATCTTTTCTTTATCTATATCTAAGGACATATGCTACCTCCTTTTAGTTACATTATACCATGTTTCTCTGTAGCTTTTAAACATTTTATTTTGTCTGTAACGCCTTAATATTCAGTGAGCTTACATTCAAGTATCTATTTACCTACAAATAGGTCTTCCCACTGTGTAATAGATGTTAGAAGAATCATTTTATTCTCCTCGTAGAAAGCTAATAAATCACTATCCTCTATTTTAATTACATGTTCAATTTGATCTAAATTGTGATGCTTTACGAGCTTTCTTAAGACCTGGTTTTTTCTACATCATGATATTTATGGTAAATTATGACTAAACTCAAGTTCTTTTGAGAGATAAATCCTCAATCCTTACATATATAACCCTTTTAAAAATCGAGATGTTATCAAAGGGTTATCACTTTTTTAGTTTTCGGAGCTTATGTAATTGAGAAATACGAAATACTGTATCACAAATCTGATGTACAATTTCTTCGTGCCAGTGCAATTTCTTTTTCTATCCTGAAGATATTTAAATAGCCCCAGATATTATTTCTAATAAATTGAAATTAATCGAATAAATTAAATACTATTTCTAAATATTTGAAAATAATTACTATTTGTATTATACTATCTTTGAGGTATCTATTATGAACTATATTAAAAGACCACATTATTTAGACTTTTTAAGAAGACATCGTGACCGCCAAATCATCAAAGTTGTGAGTGGAGTTAGACGAGCTGGTAAATCTGTTCTCTTTCAACTCTATAAAGAGGAGTTACTAGCAACTGGAGTAGACGAGGATCAAATCATATCCATCAATTTTGAAGATCTGAGTTATTATGACCTGCGAGATTTTCAAACATTATTCGCTTATATAAAAGAAAGATTAGTTGAGGAAAAAACATACTATATCTTTTTAGATGAAATTCAACATGTTGAAAAATTTGAACTGGTAGCAGATAGTCTATTCATCTTGCCAAATGTTGACCTCTATTTGACTGGATCAAACGCCTACTTTATGAGTAGCCAATTAGCAACAAATTTAACTGGTCGGTATGTTGAGATAGAGGTCCTTCCTTTGTCATTTGAAGAATACCTATCAGGTCAATCTCTCTCAGAGAATCTGAATACAACAGAAATTTTTAACAATTATCTCTTTAGTGCTTTCCCTTACTTATTGCAAACATCATCTTACGCTGAAAAAATTGATTATCTCAGAGGAATATATAACTCAATACTGTTAAACGATATTGTAACTAGATTGGGAAATCCAAATCCTACTATTATTGAACGCATTGTCCGAACCCTTCTCAGTAGTACAGGTAGCTTAATATCAACAAATAAGATTCGCAATACCCTTGTCAGCCAAAATGTTTCAATATCCCACAATACTTTGGAAAATTATTTGACGACTTTGACAGACAGTTTACTTTTTTATTCCGTTCCACGTTTTGATGTAAAAGGTCGAGCATTATTGCAACGCTTAGAAAAATATTATCCCGTTGATTTAGGTTTACGACACCTCTTATTGCCAGACCACAAAGAAGATATTGGCCATATCTTGGAAAATATTGTCTATTTGGAATTGAGACGTAGATATTCACAGGTATATGTTGGTAATTTAGATAAGTATGAGGTTGATTTTGTTGTTGTAACTGATCTTGGTCACTACGCTTATTATCAAGTCAGTGAAACAACACTTCCTCCAGAAACACTAGAAAGAGAACTTAGACCACTAGAAGCCATTAAAGATCAATTCCCAAAATATCTATTAACAATGGATACGATTCAGCCAACAGCCAATTACAATGGTATTGAGAAGAAAAATATCATAGATTGGTTACTAGAACAGTAGATAATCATAAATCATACAGCTAACTAGATTTGTAACAGTCTGTTATCAATGATTTTACCCAAATCCTAACAAGATATAAGGAATTTAGAACACTGACACTTGAAGTATAAAATGGAATCTATAACTTCTGAAAACAATATTATTACTCAAGATGATGAACCTCTATAGAATTAATGAAGCTAGGAATTAAACGGAACTATAAAGAAAAAAAGACTGAGTAATCAGGCCTTAAAATCCTAAACACGCATAGTATCAAGTGTTGAAGAAACTTGATATTATGCGTTTTATTATGGAAATATTTCCTTCATTTTCTACTGAAATAGGGTTTGTACTAGCTTATTTTCTCTATAAAACAATAAGGTGAAAATAAGGTAAACTTTGAGGTGAACTTTTTCAAAAAACATAAAAAAAGCACCCATAGGGCAAACCTTTGAGTGCTTTGAAACGTTGATATAATCGTATTGATTAACGTTTTGAGAATTGTGATGCTTTACGAGCTTTCTTAAGACCTGGTTTTTTCTACATTATGATATTTATGGTAAATTATCACTAAAATCAAGTAATTTTAAGAGATAAATCCTCAATATTTACATATATAATCCTTTTGAAAATCGAGAGGTTATCAAAGGGTTATCACATTTTAGTTTTCGGAGCTTATGTAATTGAGAAATACGAAATACCGTATCATAAAGATGATGTACAGTTTAGCAACAAATATACAGTTTCTTCGTGCCTGGACAATTTCTTTTTCTATCCTGAAGATATTTAAACAGTTCTATATATTATTTCTTGTGAGTAATTTTCATCAAAAAATTTCGGGTATTCGGATTTTATGGTGGAAAAGGGCTTATAAATCACCCTTCTCCAAATTCTTAATAAGTGTGGAAAAATCGACACCTAAGTTGTCTGTAATGTC